>NZ_JBHTSA010000078.1:0-39273 GCF_042795405.1 Streptomyces sp. NPDC056480
GACGGGGGCCACGGTCCTGACGGGATGTCCGTCGGCTACGCGAACCGCTGGCTCGCCGAGCCGTCGCAGGTCTGGAGCCTGATCGGCTGCCTCGCCGCGCTCTGGGAGAGGCAGAGGCCGGTCGCGTCGGCCGGACGGACCGTGGCGCCGTCGCGGACGAAGCGCTGGTTGGCGCCGCCGTGGCAGTTCCACAGGACGAGCGCCTTGCCCGCCTGGTAGCCGGACGCGGGGACGTCCAGGCAGCGGTCCTGGGTCAGCTGGGTGTGGACGGTGCGACGGGTGGAGTCGTACCACCAGCCCTGGTTGCGGCCGCCGTGGCAGTCCCAGCCGAGGACGGCGGTGCCGTTGGACGAGGTGGCCGCGTCGACGTCCAGACAGTTGCCCGTCGCCTGGTTCCTCAGCGGCTGGTACGCGTCGTCCCAGGCGAGCGGGAAGAGGGTCGGCGTGCCCGAGGAGTTCACGTCGGCGCAAGCGGCCTCACGCGCACCCGAGTTGTAGATCTGGGTGAGGCAGGACGCGAAGGCGGCGTGCCCGCGCGCGTTGGGGTGGAAGGACTGCCGTACGGAGTTCTCGTCCGGGGTCCCGGGCTTGGAGAGGTCGATGTAGAGACCGCGGGCCCAGGTGTCCTCCATGCAGACCTCGTGGCCGTGGAAGAGCCGCGAGTTGTCGAGGTAGACGGCGCCGGTGGAGGCGGCCGCCGCGCGCATCCCGCGCTCGAAGGCGGGGACGGCGGTGTTGCGGCCCCAGACGGTGTCGGAGTCGTAGCCGAGTCCGCCGCAGATCAGCTTCCCGGGGAAGTCGGGGTTGTCGCGGAAGTCGGGGCCGATGGGGCTGGGGTAGCCCATGACGACGAGCTTGTAGTCGCCGTCGGCGTAACCGGCGTCGCGCATCACGGTCTTGAGGTCGCGGACGGTCTGCTCGACCTTGGGGACGAGCGCGTCGACACGGGCCTGCCAGCCGCCCGCGTACTTGGGCTCGCAGGCGCCCTGGAGAAGCAGATACCGCTGGACGCAGTCGGTCATGACGGGCCCGAACTGCAGGTCGTCGTTGGCCCCGGCGACGAGCGTGATCATCTTGATCCGGGTGTTGCGCGCCTTGACGGCCAGATTGTCGCTCTGGACGAGCTCGTCGGCGTACTGCTTCGAGCCGCCGATCCGGATGTTCCCGGTGTACGCGCCGGAGCAGGACACGTTGAACGTGAGGTCCGCGGGGATTCCGGTGCGGTGGATGGCGGCCTCGGGCGAGCGGTGGCACCAGTTGGTGGGACCGTTGGTGGGGGACTCGTAGGTGCCGACCCCCTCGCCGGAGATCTCGCTGTCGCCGAGCGAGATCAGGCCGGTCTTGCGCTGCGCGAGCGGGCGCTCCTCGGGGCTGCCGTAGATCCTGGTGGCCTCGGCGGCGCGGATCGCCTCGAGGGCGGGCGGGAGCGGTACGGCGGCGGCCACCGCGGTGGTGCCGGCGGCGCCCGTGCCGGCCGCTCCGGCGGGGGCGGCGGCGGTCATCGTGCCGAGCGCGGCGGCGGCCGCGACGACGACGGCGATGGGCCAGCGGTGTCTGTACCTGGTGCGCGTCATTGCGCCTCCTGGAAGTGGGGTTACCCACGGTTTTTACTGGCCGGTACGCCCGATGGGAATACATCGAACAAGACAAGTGCTCATCTTTTATAGGAGGTTGAGGAACATGAACGACACAGACCAGGCCGACGGCTACCGGATCGAGCACGACTCCATGGGTGAGGTGCGGGTCCCCTCACACGCCAAGTGGCGGGCCCAGACCCAGCGGGCCGTGGAGAACTTCCCGGTCTCCGGGCAGCGCCTGGAGCGCGCCCACATCGAGGCCCTCGCCCGGATCAAGGCCGCCGCCGCCCAGGTCAACGCGGAGCTCGGCGTGATCGACCGGGACCGCGCCGCGGCCATCGCCTCGGCGGCGGCGGAGGTCGCCGAGGGGCGCTGGGACGAGCACTTCCCGGTGGACGTCTTCCAGACCGGCTCCGGCACCTCGTCCAACATGAACACCAACGAGGTGATCGCCACCCTCGCCACCGAGCGGCTCCCCGAGGGCCGCGAGGTCCACCCCAACGACCATGTGAACGCCTCGCAGTCCTCCAACGACGTCTTCCCGTCCTCGATCCACATCGCGGCGACCGGCGCCGTCACCCGCGACCTGATCCCCGCCCTCGATCATCTGGCCGCGTCCCTTGAGCGAAAATCGGCCGAATTCGCGTCGGTGGTGAAGTCCGGCCGCACCCACCTCATGGACGCCACCCCGGTCACCCTCGGCCAGGAGTTCGGCGGCTACGCGGCGCAGGTCAGGTACGGCGCCGAGCGGCTGCGTTCCGCACTCCCCCGGCTCGCCGAACTCCCCCTCGGCGGTACGGCGGTGGGCACCGGCATCAACACCCCGGCCGGCTTCTCCGCGGCCGTCATCGCCGAGGTCGCCCGCGCGACCGGCCTGCCGCTGACCGAGGCCCGCGACCACTTCGAGGCGCAGGGCGCCCGGGACGCCCTGGTGGAGACGTCCGGGCAGCTCCGTACGATCGCGGTCTCCCTCACCAAGATCGCCAACGATCTGCGCTGGATGTCCAGCGGACCGCGCACCGGCCTCGCCGAGATCAACCTCCCCGACCTCCAGCCCGGCTCGTCGATCATGCCGGGCAAGGTCAACCCGGTGATCCCCGAGGCGGTTCTCATGGTCGCCGCGCAGGTGACCGGAAACGACACCACCGTGGCGGTGGCGGGCGCGGCCGGGAACTTCGAGCTCAACGTGATGCTGCCGGTGATGGCCAAGAACCTCCTGGAGTCCGTACGGCTCCTGGCCAACGCGTCCCGGCTGCTCGCCGACCGCACGGTCGACGGGATCACGGCCAACGTCGAGCGGGCCCGCGAGTACGCCGAGTCCTCGCCGTCCGTGGTCACCCCGCTGAACAAGTACATCGGCTACGAGGAGGCCGCCAAGGTCGCGAAGAAGTCGCTGGCCGAACGGAAGACCATCCGCGAGGTCGTGCTGGAGTCCGGGTACGTGGAGCGCGGCGACCTGACGGTCGAGCAGCTGGACGAGGCGCTGGACGTCCTGCGGATGACGCGCCCGTGACAGACGTACTCGGATGACTCATCCGTGATCCAGGCCGCTGCGGTCGTGGGAGCGCGCCCCTAAGATCTGCGCATGACAGGATCGGGCGGCTCTCAGCATTGGGCGCCGGGGGAGCACATCCTCTGGCGCTACCGCGGCAACGGCACCGGAGACGTGCACATCTGCCGGCCGGTGACGGTCGTCCAGGACACACCGGACCTCCTCGCGGTCTGGATGGCACCCGACACGGAATGCGTCCGCCCGGTGCTCGCCGACGGCACGCCCGTGCACGAGGAGCCCCTCGCCACCCGCTACACCGCGCCGCGCACCACGGAACGCGCGCGCTGGTCCGGCAGCGGAGTCCTGAAGCTGGCGCGTCCCGGCGAGCCGTGGTCGGTGTGGTTGTTCTGGGAGCGGGGCTGGCGCTTCCGCAGCTGGTACGTGAACCTGGAGGAGCCGCGGGTCCGCTGGTCCGGCGGATTCGACTCCGAGGACCACTTCCTCGACATCTCCGTCTACCCCGACCACAGCTGGCTGTGGCGGGACGAGGACGAGTTCGCGCAGGCGCAGCGGTCCGGTCTGATGGGTCCGGAACAGGCCGCACGCGTGCGTGGTGCCGGGCAGCGGGCGGTGGACCGCATCAAGGCGTGGGGGGCGCCGTTCTCGGACGGCTGGGAGAACTGGCGGCCCGATCCGGCATGGCGGGTTCCGGAGCTGCCGGCCGACTGGGACCGCACTCCGGCGCACACGGCACCGTGAGACCCTTGATGCGCCCCCGGGGTTCAAACGTAGGATCGTCCTCCGCACGGCAGAGGCGCACCGAACGGCACGTCAGACCGACCGAGCAGCACGTCAACGACCGAACTCAGCGCAGGACCTGACCAGAAGTCATCCACGAGGGGGAGAGCAGTGCCGGACGTCTGCCCGGGTGTTCCGACCCCCGCTGGTGCCGCCGCTCGCGGAGCCTTCACATCCACCGCACACAAGGGGTTTAGCCCCGCCGAAGGCGCGGCATCGGCGAGAAGAGCGAGTGCATCGCACCACCGGCCCGGACGGACGGAATCCCACGCGTGACGGAGCATCCCACCTCCCACGAAGGCCGGCAGCCCCTGGCTGCCCGGTCGCAGGAACGCGCGCGCCCTCGCCAGGAGGCAGCGGCCGGCCTGCCCTCCGACGTGCCCGCACAGCCGGGCGGACCGGCGGGCCCGGCGGCCGCCGCGACCCCGGGCGCGGACGCGCCCGCGCCTCCGCCGCCCACGACCCCCGGCGGCCCCGGCACCATGGCCGTCGCCGTGTCGGCGCAGCTCCAGGGCGGCGGCCGCGGCGGGGACACCGTCGCGCGGCGCGAGGGCGAGAAGCTGCGGTTCGTCGGGGCGGCGACCCGGCGCATCGCCCGCGGCATCGACCTGGACGAGATCGTGCTCGGTCTGTGCCGGGCGACCGTGCCGACCTTCTCCGACGAGATCCTCGTCTACCTCCGCGACCCGCTGCCGGTCGGCGACGAGCGGCCGGTCGCGCCGTTCGTGTTGCGACTGCGCCGCACGGACCGGCTGCGGTTAAGCGATCTGGAGGGCGAGGAGCTGGTCCTCGTACCCGATCCGGACCCGACCCCCGCGGCCGAACTCTGCGAGGTGCGGTCCGGTGGGGCGCTGGCCGAGGTCCTGCGCGGGGTGCGGCCGGTGTTCGGCGACTCCGCCGCCGCCAAGACCGCGCTGACCGAACTCCTCGGCCCCGAGCATCCGCTGCCCGGCGGGCTGCGGGCCGTCCTCGCGCCGCTGCGCGGCCGGCGCCGGGTGATCGGCGCCGCCGTGTTCCTGCGCCGCCCCGAGCGGGCCGGCTTCGAGCCGAACGACCTGCTCGTCGCGGCGCAGCTGGCCACGCACACGGCGCTCGGCATCGACAAGGCCGTGCTGTACGGCCGTGAGGCGTACATCGCGGACGAGCTCCAGCGGACGATGCTGCCGGACTCGCTGCCGCAGCCGACCGGCGTCAAGCTGGCCTCGCGCTATCTGCCGGCGGCCGAGACGGCCCGGGTGGGCGGCGACTGGTACGACGCGATCCCGCTGCCCGGCAGCCGGGTCGCGCTGGTCGTCGGCGACGTCATGGGCCACTCGATGACCTCGGCGGCGATCATGGGCCAGCTGCGCACGACCGCGCAGACCCTGGCCGGGCTCGACCTGCCGCCGCAGGAGGTCCTGCACCATCTGGACGAGCAGGCGCAGCGGCTCGGCGAGAACCGGATGGCGACCTGCATGTACGCGGTGTACGACCCGGTCTCGCACCGGATCACCGTGGCCAACGCCGGCCATCCGCCGCCGATACTCCTCCACCTGGGCGGCCGTGCCGAGGTGCTGCGGGTGCCCCCGGGGGCCCCGATCGGCGTCGGCGGTGTGGACTTCGAGGCGGTGGAGCTGGACGCGCCGGCCGGTGCCACGCTGCTGCTCTACACGGACGGTCTGGTGGAGTCCCGGCTGCGGGACGTGTGGACCGGCATCGAGCAGCTGCGGGAGCGCCTCGCGGCGACGGCGCAGCTGACCGGGCCGGACCACTCGCCGCCGCTGGAGGCGCTCTGCGACGACGTGCTGGACATGCTGGGTCCCGGTGACCGGGACGACGACATCGCGCTGCTCGCGGCGCGGTTCGACGGCATCGCGCCGAGCGACGTGGCGTACTGGTTCCTGGAGCCGGAGGACGCGGCCCCGGGCCGGGCCCGGCGGCTCGCCCGGCGGGCGCTCGCCCGCTGGGACCTTGAGGAGCTGACGGACTCGGTCGAGCTGCTGATCAGCGAGGTCGTGACCAACGCCGTGCGGTACGCGGAGCGGCCGGTGACGCTGCGGCTGCTGCGGACGGACGTGCTGCGCTGCGAGGTCGGCGACGACTCGCCGCAGCTGCCCCGGCAGCGGCGGGCGCGCGACACCGACGAGGGCGGGCGCGGCCTGTTCCTGGTGAACCGGCTGGCGCGACGGTGGGGGGCGACCCGGCTTTCGGGCGGCAAGGTGGTCTGGTTCGAGCTGGCGACGCCGAGTCAGTCGTAGCCGCGGCGAGGGCGTAGGCGCCGCGAGGCCGTACGCGCCGCAAGACGTCCGCGCCGCAAGGCCGTACGCGCAACGGGAAGGGCCGGACCCCCTCTGGGGGTCCGGCCCTTTCGTCTCGCTCCGGGGCGGCCGCTGCTACCGCTGCGGGCGGTCCGTGCTGCCCTGACTGATGTCCGGGTCCGGCGGCTCGATCGACGGCGGCGGTGACGGTTCCTGTGTGACCGGCGGCGCGGTCGTGGGCTCCGGCGGCGTGGTGGCCGGGTCGCGCGTCGGCTCCGCCGGCGTGGTGGCCGTGGAGGTCGGCGGGGGCGTCGGGTCCGGGGAGCGCGTGGTCGGCTCCCGCGTCGGCTCCTCGGTGGTCGTCGGCTCGTCCGTGGGCTCGGTGCTGCCGGTGGGCGTCGGGTCCGGGTCGAAGCCGGTCGATCCGTCGGTCTCCAGGTCGAAGGAGGCGTCGGAGCCGCCGTCGAGGGCGCGGGTGGTGTAGTCGCCCCAGATCTGGGCGGGCGTGCGGCCACCGTTGGCGCGGCCCGCGTTGATGGTGTCGGTGAGGGTGACCTGGTTGCCCTTGGCGTCCTCGCCGAAGAGGCCGACGGCGGTGACGAGTTCGGGGGTGTAGCCCACGAACCAGGCGGACCGGTTGTTCTCGGAGGTGCCGGTCTTGCCGGCGGCCTCGTACTCGCCCGCGGCACGGAAGCCGGAACCGTTCTGCACGACGCCCGTCATGGCCTGGGTGACGGTGTCGGCGGCCTCGCGGCTGATCACCTGTCCGCCGATCCCCTTGGCGGGCGAGAGCGTGCGGTCCTTGTGCACGGCGGCCTTGACGAGGGTCGGGGTGACCTTCTTGCCGTGGTTGTCGAGCGTGGCGTAGACGCCGGCCATGTCCATCGTGGAGGCGCCCATGGTGCCGAGGGACATGGCGGGGGTCTCGCCGAAGTCCGCGCCGTCCTTCATGCCGAGGGCGAGGGCGGTCTTCTTGGTCCTGGCCGGGCCGACGTCCACGATCATCTGGGCGTAGACGGAGTTGATGGAGCTGTTGGTGGCCTTCTGGACGCTGACGGGGCCGTAGCTCCGGTTGTCCTCGTTCTCCGGCGCGAACGGGATGTCGCTGCCGACGACCTTGTGCTTGCTGGTGCCGTCGTAGATCGTGCCCAGGCCGATCTCCCGCCCGTCCTGGGTGACCGAGCGGTTGTCGAGGGCGGAGGCGAGGACGATCGGCTTGAAGGTGGAGGCGGGCTGGTAGTCGCGGCGGGTCGCGTTGGACGTCCAGTGCTCGGTGGCGCCGACGCCGCCGTACATCGCGACGACCTCGCCCGTCTTCGGGTCGACGGAGGTGGCGCCCGCCTGGACGGTGGCGTCCTTCTTGTCGCCCTTGCGGTCGAGCTTGGCCTCCAGCTGCCGGTCGACGGCCTTGACGAGGTCCTTCTGCCGCTTCTGGTCGATGGAGAGGGTGATCGTCCAGCCGCCGGCCTTGATGTCCTCCTCGCTGACGCCCTGGCGCATCAGCTCCTGGTTGGCGGCCTCGACGATGTAGCCGGTCTGGCCCTCCATGCCGGGGAGGGGCTTGGGCTTCTGCGGGACGGGGAACTTCATGGCGGCGCGCTCGGACTCGGGGAGCCAGCCCTCGCCGACCATGTTGTCGAGGACGTAGTTCCACCGCTCCTCGACGAGCTTGCGGCCGGTGGTGCTCGCGGAGGTCCAGTCGTACTGGTTGGGCGCCTGGAGCAGCGAGGCGAGGTAGGCGCCCTGGGCGGTGGTGAGCTGGGAGGCGTCGACGCCGTAGTACGAGCGGGCCGCGGCCTGTATGCCGTAGGCGCTGCGGCCGTAGAAGCTGGTGTTCATGTACCCGGCGAGGATCTCGCTCTTGGTCGACTGCTGGTCGACCTTGATGGCGATGACCATTTCCTTGAGCTTGCGCGTCGCGGTCTGGTCCTGGCTCAGGTAGTAGTTCTTGACGTACTGCTGGGTGATGGTCGAACCACCCTGCTTGCCCTTGCCGGTGATGGTGGACCAGGCGGCGCGGGTGGTGCCCTTGATGTCGACGCCGTTGTCCTTGTAGAAGGTCTTGTTCTCCGCGGCGACGAACGCCTTCTGGACCTTCAGGGGGATCTTGTCGAGGCCGACGATCTCGCGGTTGATCTTGCCGGTGCGGGCGAGGACCTTGCCGTCGGCGTACTTGTAGATGTTGCTCTGCATCGTCGCCTCGGCGTTGGCCGTCGGGACGGGGACCAGGAGGTAGACGACGTACAGGGCGCCCATGGCGAGCAGGCAGGCCACGAAGAAGGTGCCCAGGAGCTTCTTCCAGGAGAAGAAGCGGCGCAGGCCGCGTTTCTTCACCTTGCTCTTGTCCGGTCGGCCCATGTGTCGTGTCGCTCCGCTCGTCGTGTGTCCCGGCGTGCCCCGGCCCGCGTCCCCGCGCCGGATCGGCTCAGCTAGTCAGCTAACACCGACGATGCAGACAAAGGACAACCGATCACGCCTTTTCCGGACGTGAGAATCAGCACCCATGCCCAGAGGAACCGACGCTCGGGCGGGGCCGATGGTTGCGTGAGGGAGTCCTTCCGCTTTGTGACCTGGCCTCCCCGCCTCGGGGCGAGTCGCTATACATCGCAGGTATACACCCCGTGTACAGTGGCCGCCATGTCCATCGGTCACACCCTCCTGGGACTCCTGGAGTCCGGCCCGCGCCACGGCTACGACCTCAAGCGCGCCTTCGACGAGAAGTTCGGCCACGACCGGCCGCTGCACTACGGCCAGGTCTACTCGACCATGTCCCGGCTCCTGAAGAACGGCCTCGTCGTCGTCGACGGCATCGAGGCGGGCGGCGGCCCGGAGCGGAAGCGGTACGCCATCACCGAGGCGGGCATCACCGATGTCACCCAGTGGCTCACCACCCCCGAGAAGCCCGAGCCGTACCTCCAGTCGACGCTCTACACCAAGGTCGTCCTGGCCCTGCTGACCGGCCGCGGCGCCGCCGAGCTCCTCGACACCCAGCGCGCCGAACACCTGCGCCTGATGCGTGAGCTCACCCGCCGCAAGAAGGACGGCGACCTCGCCGACCAGCTCATCTGCGACCACGCCCTCTTCCACCTGGAAGCGGACCTGCGCTGGCTGGAACTGACCGCCGCCCGCCTCGACCGGCTCGCCGAGGAGATCCGCCGATGAGCTCCACGCCGCTCCTGACGGCCACCGGCCTCGACAAGGCCTACGGCCCGACCACCGCCCTCGCCCGCGCCTCCTTCGCGCTCCGGGCCGGCGAGGTCGTCGCCATCATGGGACCCTCCGGCTCCGGCAAGTCGACCCTGCTGCACTGCCTGGCCGGCATCGTGCGCCCCGACGCGGGCACGATCACCTACGACGGACGCGAACTCACCGCGCTGTCCGACACCGCGCGCAGCGCCCTTCGCCGTACCGACTTCGGCTTCGTCTTCCAGTTCGGCCAGCTCGTCCCCGAGCTGACCTGCGTCGAGAACGTGGCCCTCCCGCTCCGCCTCAACGGCGAGAAGCGGAAGGCCGCCGAGGCCCGGGCCGCCGAGTGGATGGCCCGCCTGGAGGTCGACGACACCGCGCACAAGCGCCCCGGCGAGATATCCGGCGGCCAGGGCCAGCGCGTCGCCGTCGCCCGCGCGCTCGTCACCGCCCCGCGGGTGATCTTCGCCGACGAGCCGACCGGCGCACTCGACTCCCTCAACGGCGAGCGGGTCATGCAGCTGCTCACCGACGCCTCCCGGGACACCGGCGCAGCCGTCGTCCTCGTCACCCACGAGGCCCGCGTCGCCGCCTACTCGGACCGCGAGATCGTCGTACGCGACGGGGCCGTACGCGACGCGGAGTGGGTGGCATGACGCTCCGCACCTGGATCCGCGACCTGGCCCTCGGGGCCCGGTTCGCGGTCACCGGAGGCCGCTCGGGCCTCCTCCGCACCGTGCTCACCGCGACCGGGGTCGGCTTCGGCGTGGCGCTGCTGCTGCTCGCCTCCTCCCTGCCGAACATGCTCTTCCAGCGGGAGGTACGCGAGTCCGTCCGCGCCGTCGACGCCAGCGCACAGGTCACCGCGCCCCGGGCCGACACCTTCCTCCACCTCGGCAGGACCACCGTCTACCGGGACGACGTCATCAGCGGCCTGCTGCTCACGCCGGAGGGGGACAGACCGGCCGTCCCGCCGGGCGCGGCGGCGTTCCCCGAGCGCGGCGAGATGCTGGTCTCCCCCGCGCTCCGCGATCTGCTCGACTCCCCCGACGGCGCCCTCCTCAAGGAGCGCCTCCCCTACGAGGTCGCCGGAACGATCGGGCAGGACGGACTCATCGGCCCCGCCGACCTGCGGTACGTCGCCCACGTCGGCTTCCTCACCACCGACAACTTCGACGGGCGCGGGGTGCGCTACGGCTGGTCGGTCCCCGAGGAACCGATGAACGCGTTCCTGATCCTCCTCGTGGTCGTCGCCTGCGTCGTCCTGCTCCTGCCCGTGCTCGTCTTCATCGCCACCGCCGTCCGCTTCGGCGGCGAACAGCGCGACCGACGGCTCGCGGCGCTCCGCCTCGTCGGCGCCGACACCGCCATGACCCGGCGGATCGCGGCCGGCGAGTCCCTCGCGGGCGCCCTGCTCGGACTGATGGTGGGCCTCGGACTCTTCGCGGTGGCCCGGCAGTTCGCCGGGGCGTTCACCATCTGGGACGTCAACGCCTTCCCCTCCGACGTGGTGCCGATGCCCGCGCTCGCCGCGCTCGCCCTCGTCACCGTCCCGGTCTCCTCGGTCGTGGTCACCCTCTTCGCGCTGCGCGGCGTGGTGATCGAGCCGCTCGGGGTCGTCCGGACCTCCACCCCCCGCCGCCGGCGGCTGTGGTGGCGCCTGCTGCTCCTCGCAGCCGGTGTCGCCCTGCTCGTCCCGCTCATGGGCGAGGTCCAGGTGACCGATACGAGCCTCGACACCGTGGGCGTGGCGACCGGCACCACCCTCGCCCTGATCGGTCTGACCGCCCTGCTGCCGTGGCTCGTCGAGGCCGGGGTGAAGCGGCTGCACGCGGGCCCGGTGGCCTGGCAGCTCGCCGTCCGCCGGCTCCAGCTGAGCAGCGGCACGGCGGCGCGCGCGGTCAGCGGCATCGTCGTCGCGGCGACGGGCGCGATCGCGCTCCAGATGCTCTTCCAGGCGATGGAGAACGACTTCACCGAGTTCACCGGCGAGGACGTGTCCCGCGCCCAGATCGCCGTCGGCGTCGACGCCGGGACCGCCGACGAGGCCCGCGCGATGATCGACCGCTTCGAACGGACCAAGGGCGTCGCCGGTGTCACCGGCATCGTCGAATCGCATGTGTGGCGTCCCGGCCCCCTGAAGGGGGGCGAGGAGTTCGCCCCGACGACCTCGCTCAGGGTCGGCGACTGCGCCTCCCTCGCGGAGTTCGCCACGCTGCCCTCCTGCACGGACGGCGACGTGTTCGTCTTCCTCTCGCACGGCGCGCAGGGCAATCCGGACGACTCCTACGTCACCAGGGCCGCACGGCCCGGCGCCACGGTCGCCCTGCGCGACCCGCATCCGCACCCGAGCGAGCCGAAGCGCGCCGAGGGCGGCCCGCCGCCGCAGTGGCGCATCCCCGCGGGCGCCCGGGTCGTGGACTCCCGCCCGGACCCGACGGGCAGGTACCAGTACGGCGTCCTCGCCACCCCGTCGGCGATCGGCGCCGCCCGGCTCGACGACCCCGACGCGCAGGCCATGGTCCGGCTCGACCCGGCCGTGCCGGACGCCGCCGACCTCGTACGGAACACGGCGGAGGCCGTCTCCCCGACGTCCTGGGTCCGCACCCTCGCGGACACCCAGCGGGACGCCGCGTTCAGCAGCGTCCGCACCGGCATCCTCGTCGGCTCCACCCTGACGATGCTGCTGGTGGCCGCCTCGCTCCTGGTCGCGACCCTGGAGCAGCTCAGGGACCGCAAGCGGCTGCTGTCCTCGCTGGTCGCCTTCGGCACCCGGCGCTCCACCCTGAGCTGGTCGGTGCTGTGGCAGACGGCGGTGCCGATCGTCCTCGGTCTGGTCCTCGCCGTCGCGGGCGGGACCGGCCTCGGGGTCGTCCTGCTGAAGATGGGCGGACAACAGGTCCAGGACTGGTGGGTCTTCCTGCCCGTCCTCGGGATCGGTCTCGGCCTGATCGCGGCCGTGACGCTGCTGAGCATGCCGGTCCTCTGGCGCCTGATGCGGGCGGACGGGCTGCGCACGGAGTAACCCTCCGGGCGGATGTACGAGGAGAGGGCGGCGGTTCCTGATGCCGGGGGGTCTCGGGAACCGCCGCCCCTCCCTCGTACCGGCCCCTCCCTCGTACCGGCGGGTCCCGGGCTCAGGTGCCCCCGTCCAGCACCCGCACCGGAAGGCCCCTCATCGCGCCCCGCAGCTCCGCCGCCAGTTCCTCGAACTCGGCGTGCCGGGCCGCGCCCGTCCGCATCGCGAGCGCGATCCGCCGGGCCGGGGCAGGTTCGGTGAACAGCCCGGTCCACAGGGCGTTGTTCCGGGCGGTCTCGACCGTGACGGCGGTACGCGGCAGCAGGGTCACCCCGAGACCGCCGGCCACCAGCTGCACCAGGGTGGCGAGCCCCGCCGCGGTGGTGGTGACCTCGGCGCCGTCCGTGCGCCCGGCCTCGCGGCAGATGTCGAGCGCCTGGTCGCGCAGGCAGTGCCCCTCGTCGAGGAGGAGCAGCCGCAGCTCCTTGAGGGCCTCGCGCGGAATGTCGTCCCGCCCGGCCAGCGGATGACCCTGCGGGGTGACCAGGACGAAGTCCTCGTCGAAGAGGGGCAGTTCGGTGACCCCGGGCACCCCGAGCGGCACGGCGAGCAGCAGCAGGTCGAGCCGCCCGGCGGCGAGCCCCTCCAGGAGGGAGGAGGTCTGCTCCTCGTGGACCTGGAGGTCGAGGTCCGGATAGCGCCGGTGGACCAGCCGCAGCACCGTCGGCAGCAGATACGGCGCGACCGTCGGGATCACCCCGAGCCGCAGCACCCCGGTGAACGGCGCCTGGGCCGCCTCCGCCTCCTCCATCAGCTCCGCCACCGCGTCGAGGACCGCGCGGGCGCGGACCGCGAGCCGCTCCCCCGCGGGCGAGAGCAGCACCTTTCTCGTCGTACGCTCGAGGAGTTGGACACCGAGTGCCTCTTCGAGTGCCGAAACCGCGCCCGACAGCGCGGGCTGGCTCATGCCGATGGCGGCCGCCGCATCGCGGAAGTGCAGATGCTCCGCGACCGCCGCGAAGGCTCTGAGCTGGGACAGGCTGGGCTGTTTCACACGTCGTGCCGGGATCACTGATAACCACCTTCGATCAACACGACCCACTCTAGCTATTTCACTGATCAATGCACTCCGTGCCATGCTGTGAGCCGTCCAACCCCCACGGAAGACCCCAAAAGGGACCCTTCCTGTTTGCAAGGAGAGCGCGTGCTCACTGTCGGTGACAAGTTCCCCACCTACGACCTGACCGCCTGCGTGTCGCTGGAGAGCGGCAAGGAGTTCGAGCAGATCGACCACAAGGCCTACGAGGGCAAGTGGCGCGTGGTGTTCTTCTGGCCGAAGGACTTCACCTTCGTCTGCCCCACCGAGATCGCCGCGTTCGGCAAGCTGAACGACGAGTTCGCGGACCGCGACGCCCAGATCCTCGGCGTCTCCGGCGACTCCGAGTTCGTGCACCACGCCTGGCGCAAGGACCACGCCGACCTGCGTGACCTGCCCTTCCCGATGCTGGCCGACTCCAAGCACGAGCTCATGAGCGACTGCGGCGTGCGCGGCGAGGACGGCTTCGCCCAGCGTGCCGTCTTCATCGTGGACCCGAACAACGAGATCCAGTTCACCATGGTGACCGCCGGCTCCGTCGGCCGTAACCCCAAGGAGGTCCTGCGGGTCCTCGACGCCCTGCAGACCGACGAGCTGTGCCCCTGCAACTGGAACAAGGGCGAGGGCACCCTCGACGCCGCCGCGCTCCTGTCGGGCGAGTGATCTGACATGGCTCTCGACGAACTGAAGTCCGCCATACCGGACTTCGCCAAGGACCTGAAGCTGAACCTCGGTTCGGTCATCGGCAACAGCGAGCTGCCCCAGCAGCAGCTCTGGGGCACCGTCCTCGCCTGCGCGATCGCCTCGCGCTCGCCGAAGGTGCTCAAGGAGCTGGAGCCCGAGGCCCAGGCCAACCTGAAGCCCGAGGCGTACCAGGCGGCCAAGTCCGCCGCCGCGATCATGGCGATGAACAACGTCTTCTACCGGACCCGGCACCTGCTGTCGGACCCCGAGTACGGGACGATGCGCGCCGGTCTGCGGATGAACGTCATCGGCAACCCGGGCGTCGAGAAGGTCGACTTCGAGCTGTGGTCGCTGGCGGTGTCCGCGATCAACGGCTGCGGCCAGTGCCTCGACTCGCACGAGCAGGTCCTGCGCCAGGCCGGTGTCGACCGCGCCACGATCCAGGAGGCCGTCAAGATCGCCGCGGTGATCCAGGCGGTCGGCGTCACCCTCGACGCGGAAGCGGTCCTCGCCTCCGCCGAGTAGGGCGCCGCAGCACGAGAAGGGCCCCGGGGCTTCGCGCCCCGGGGCCCTTTCGCCGCGTCCGGAGGGTCGCGCCCCGGGGCGGTCACTCCGTGAGCGCGGTCATTTCCTCGGCGCGGTCACTTCTTGAGCGCGGCCATGAGGGCGAGCGCGTCCTGGGACATCGGGACGTCGATCCCGGAGAGGTCCGGCTGCTCGACGGCGTCGTCGATCGGGTTGCCCGACTCGTCGTAGGGAACCTGCCAGTACAGCGTGAGCTGGATCTCGGCCTGGCCGTCCAGGATCCAGAGCGTCCCGCCCTGCCCGCTCGCGTCGTCGAACCAGGCCTGCTCGCCGATCCCGTCGATCCGCCGCAGGACGCCGTCCTGGCGGGCCCTGGCCTCGAACTCGTGAGCGGGGTCGATCACCTTGTGGAGCGTGTACTTCACCTCGACGGTCTGGCTCGCCTCCTCCGGGCCGAAGCCGGCCGAGCAGGAGGCCTCGCTGATCGCCGGCTCGTCCATCACGGGGCCGTTCCCGTCCACGTTCCGCTTGCCCAGGATGCCGCCCAGCGCCTTGAGCTTCGCGAGCTCGCAGAGTTGCTCCTCCCTGACCACGGGCGCGTACCCGGCGAGGTCCGGCCCCGGCTCCTCGCCCCGCTGGACCGCGTAGATCGCCCCACCCCACACCGCCGACGCCGCCACCGCGCCGCCGAGCGCCCACAGCCAGGGGCGGCGGGTCCTGGGCGGGCGCGGCGCCCGCTCCTCCGTCAGCACCTCGGCGCTCTCGTACGAACTGTCCCCGTCGAGCTCCGGCTCCGATATCACTTGCCGTCCCCCGTGGCCGCGAGCGAACCCGGTGCCGGCGTCGGCGCCACCTCGTAGGCGGTCGCCCCGCGAGGCTCCGGCGCGCTGCGCAGCGCCTGTTCGGTGCTGTACGCGCGAAGGTAACCGACCACCGTGTTGACGACGGCGACCAGGGGGACCGCGACCACGGCGCCGCCGATGCCGGCGGTCAGACCGCCGGCCGCGACCGCGAGGACGACGGCCAGCGGGTGGACCCGCACCGCGCGTCCGAGGATGAAGGGCTGGAGCACATGGCCCTCGATCTGCTGTACGGCGAGGACCACGACCAGCACCATGAGCGCGGTGAACGGCCCGTTGGTGACGAGGGCGACGACGACCGCGAGGGCGCCGGAGACGACCGCGCCGACGAGCGGGATGAAGGCGAACAGGAAGATGAAGACGGCGAGCGGTACGGCCATCGGCACGTCGAGGAACCACAGACCGAGGCCGATGAAGACCGCGTCGATGAGGGCGACGAGCACCGTGCCCCGCACATAGGCGGTGAGGGTGCGCCAGGCGCGCGGACCCGCGCCCGCGACGCCGGGCCGGGCCTGGGCGGGGACCAGCTTGAGCGTCCACTCCCAGACCTTCTTCCCGTCGTACAGCAGGAAGAGCGTCGAGAACATGGCGAGCAGGATGCCGGTCATCGCCTCGACGAAGACGGCGACGCCCTGCAGGCCGACGGAGGTGATCTGCTCGGCGTTGGCGCCGATGGTGTCGCTGAGGTTCTTCGCGATGTCGTTGATCTGGCGCTCGGTCACATGGAACGGGCTGTCGAGGGCCCAGCGCTTGAGCTCCTCGATGCCGTCCTTGACCCGGTCGGTCAGGTTGTCGATGTTGTCCATCACCTGCCAGACCACGAACCAGCCGACCAGACCCATCACGACGAAGCCGGAGACGGCGGTGACGGCGGTGGCGAGCCCGCGCGGCAGGCCCTTCCTGCGCAGCATGGCCACGGTGGGCTGGAGCAGGGCGGTGATGAGGAGCGCGGCGACGAACGCGAGGACGACCAGCTGGACGGAGCTGATCACCTTCATCAGCACCCAGACGGTGCCGGCGAAGACGAGCAGGCGCCAACTCGCCTCGGCGGCCACCCGCATGCCCCACGGGATCGCGGCGGCGGGGTCGGGCCGGGCGGCGACGGCCGGCGCGTACGAGGGGGGCGCGGGGACGGAGCGGCCGGGCTCGCCGGACGGGCCGGCGGCCGGCGCCGGGAGCGGTGCGGCGGTGTCCGGGTCCACGTCGGGGCGCGGGGGCACGGCGACGGCGACCGCCCCGGACCCTGCCGTGCCTCCGGTACCGGTACCGGCTCCGCCGCCCGTTCCGTTCACTTCCCCGGCAGCGGGGGCCTCGTCGGCCGGACGCCGCTCCTGCGGGTCCTCGTACGGCGGGTCGAGCGGTTCCTCACGCTCCGCCTCGGCACGGCGCTCGTCGAGGCGCTCACCCATGCGGCTCAGGCCCTCGCCCAGCCGTCCCAGCCACCCTGGCACTCTCGACATCGCTTTCCTCATCCCCCGCTCGCTCTTTCCCACCGTTTCCCCATCGTTCCCCCGGAGGCCGTGGACCTTCGAAACTACACGCAAGGAGCCCCTCACCGTAGGACGGTGAGGGGCTCCCCGAAGTTGAGCACGCCGTACTAGTACCAGCGGTGGGACAGCCAGAACGACCAGGCACCGCACGGGCTGCCGTAGCGGTCGTTCATGTAGTTGAGGCCCCACTTGATCTGGGTGGCCGGGTTGGTCTGCCAGTCGGCGCCCGCGCTGGCCATCTTGTTGCCCGGGAGCGCCTGGACGAGACCGTAGGCACCCGAACCCGGGTTGACGGCCTTGTAGTTCCAGGTGGACTCGTGGTCCACGATGTTGCTGAAGCACTGGAACTGCGAGGCCGGGACCATCTGGCGGGCGATCGCCTTGACCTCGGAGACGGAGTACGAGCCCTGCGCGCTGAAGGACGAGGCGTCGCGGACGGCGGAACGACTGGCGCGCTCCTCCTCCGCCTCCTTGCGCTCCTTCTCGGCCTTCTCCTCGGCGGCGGCCTTGTCGGCCGCCTCCTTCTTCGCCTCGGCGTCCTTGGCGGCGCGGAGACGAGCGGTCTCCTCCGCGGACTTCTTGGCGACGGAGTCGGCAGCGGCGGCCTGGACATCGGCCTGCTCCGAGAGGGACGAGACCTGTACCTGGGCCTGCTCGCCCACGGGAATGTCCGCGAGCAGCGTCGTGTCGGCCGCGGTGGCCTCGAAGTTGTCGTCCGAGGACTGAGCGGCGTTACCCGACGCAACGCCCATGACGGCGCCGACGGTGGTGACCGCAGTGGCCGAAGCCACCGCGAATCCCCGGACCGAGATCCGGCTCACACGGTTTCCTTCCAGCACGCCCGCACAGGTGACCACGCGGCCGAAATCGTGCCCCTGGCGCTGGTCTCCGACGTACACGGTCACAGAAGACACGGGCCCGTGGTGCTGTGGGCGGCATACGGCGAACGACTGTGGAGTTATGTGGTGCTTGTGCGCCTGGAGGTGCACGGGTGCCGTATGCGGGGCCTGACGGAAGCAAGACTCTGCCGGACGGCGACACCGCAAGGCAATTCTGCGTTGCGTGTGAAAGCTCACACCTGGGCGGGGGCAGGTGTTTTCGAAGATAAGGCGGACATGGGGGCGCCGCCCGGCTAAGCTCCTGCGCTCTGCCGGGCGGCGCCAACTTCCGTACGCGTACGGACGCGTACGAATCGGGTCAGATCTGACCGTCCTCCAGCATCTCCGTCACGAGCGCCGCGATCTGGGAGCGCTCGGAGCGGGTGAGGGTGACATGGGCGAAGAGCGGATGCCCCTTCAGTTTCTCGACCACGGCGACGACTCCGTCGTAGCGGCCGACCCTGAGGTTGTCCCGCTGGGCGACATCATGGGTCAGAACGACCCGCGAATTCGCCCCGATTCGGGACAGAACGGTCAACAGGACGTTCCGCTCCAGGGACTGGGCCTCGTCCACGATGACGAACGCGTCGTGGAGCGAACGGCCCCGGATGTGGGTGAGCGGCAGGACCTCCAGCATCCCGCGGCCGAGGACCTCCTCCACCACCTCACGGCTCGCGACCGAGGACAGCGTGTCGAAGACGGCCTGAGCCCACGGGCTCATCTTCTCCGCCTCGCTGCCCGGCAGGTAGCCGAGCTCCTGGCCGCCGACCGCGTACAGCGGACGGAAGACCATCACCTTCTGGTGCTGACGGCGCTCCAGGACCGCCTCAAGGCCCGCGCAGAGCGCGAGCGCGGACTTGCCGGTGCCGGCCCGGCCGCCCATGGAGATGATGCCGACGTCCGGGTCGAGGAGCAGATCCAGCGCGATCCGCTGCTCGGCGCTGCGGCCACGGAGCCCGAAGGCCTCCCGGTCGCCGCGGACCAGCCGTACGTTCCCCTCGGCGGTGACCCGGCCGAGCGCCTTGCCCCGCTCGGACTGGAGCACCAGGCCCGTGTGGACCGGAAGCTCGGCGGCCTCCGGCACATACAGCGACTCCTGGTCGTAGAGCAGGTCCACCTGCTCGCCGGAGAGCGCCAGCTCGGACATCCCGGTCCAGCCGTTGGCGTCCGTGATGGCCAGTTCGGCGCGGTACTCCTCGGCGAGGAGCCCGACCGACGAGGCCTTGATGCGCAGCGGCAGGTCCTTGGAGACGACCGTGACGTCGTACCCCTCCGCCTGGAGGTTGCGCGCGACCGCGAGGATCCGTGAGTCGTTGTCCCCCAACCTGTAGCCGGCGGGCAGTACGCCGGGGTCGGAATGGTTGAGTTCGACACGCAGGGTGCCGCCCAGCTCCCCGATGGGGAGCGGGGCGTCCAGGCGCCCGTACCGGACCCGGAAGTCGTCCAGGAGGCGCAGGGCCTGCCGGGCGAAGTACCCGAGTTCGGGATGGTGCCGCTTGGCCTCGAGCTCCGTCACCACGACGATCGGGAGCACCACCTCGTGCTCCTCGAAGCGCGACATGGCGTTGGGGTCGGCCAGCAGGACGCTGGTGTCGAGAACATAGGTGCGCCGGTCGGAAAGGCGGCGCTTCGTGCTGGTCACCACGGAAGGACAGACCCCCTCGGAAGACCCCTGTGAGGTCGGGGTGCGACGGAACCGGTGTCGCTGCGGAATGGGACCGGGTTCGGGCCGCCGTGCACGGGCCGAACCACGGCCCTCCGCTTCTCCCGTACGTGTCCCGCACGGTCGTCCTGGTGCAAGGGGCCTCCCGGGTGGCGGTCTCCGTGCCGCTCACTTCACCAGGGATATGCCCTCTAACAGGCTCTGCCATGCCATGGCATATGACGACGTGTTCGTGAACACGAGGTGATCGGTTCCGATCGGGTCCCCGGGGTGCTCCGGGGACCTTCCGTGCCCGGAATCAGGTTCCGTAACGCCGGTGCCGGGCGGCGTAGTCGCGCAGGGCCCGCAGGAAGTCGACCTTACGGAAGGCCGGCCAGTGCACTTCACAGAAGTAGTACTCGGAATGGGCGCTCTGCCACAGCATGAATCCGGACAGCCGCTGCTCGCCGCTGGTGCGGATCACCAGGTCCGGGTCGGGCTGGCCCCGCGTGTAGAGGTGCTCCGAGATGTGCTCGACGTCGACGATCTCGGCGAGCTCCTCGAAGCTCGTACCGCGCTCCGCGTGCTCCAGGAGCAGCGAGCGCACCGCGTCCGCGATCTCCTGCCGGCCGCCGTAGCCCACGGCCACGTTCACGAGTATCCCCGTGTTGTCGTGGGTGGCCTGCTCGGCCTCCTTGAGCACCGACTGCGTACGGGCGGGCAGCAGGTCCATCGTGCCGACGTGGTGGACGCGCCAGCGGCCGTCGGCGGCGAGCGCCCGCACGGCGTTCTCGATGATGCCGAGCAGCGGGACCAGCTGCTCCTCGGGCCGGTTCAGGTTGTCCGTGGAGAGCATCCAGAGCGTGACGACCTCGACGTCGGT
This sequence comes from Streptomyces sp. NPDC056480, assembly GCF_042795405.1. Taxonomy (NCBI): domain Bacteria; kingdom Bacillati; phylum Actinomycetota; class Actinomycetes; order Kitasatosporales; family Streptomycetaceae; genus Streptomyces; species Streptomyces sp. NPDC056480. Next base: position 20,368 of record NZ_JBHTSA010000078.1, read on the forward strand.
CTCGGCACACCAGCCGAGGAGCTCCTGGATCTTGTCCGCGCCTGCCTTGTGGCCCTGCTCGGGCGTCCCGCCGGAGGCCTTGGCCCAGCGGCGGTTCCCGTCGAGGATGACCCCGATGTGCTTGGGCACCTGGGCATGGTCGAGGCGGCCTTCCACCCGGCGTGCGTAGAGCCCGTACACCAGGTCGCGCAGGTTCACTGTTCTTTACCTCTCCATGCAGCGGCAGGCCCGCCGTGCCGCGGCGGTCCGCAAGCCGCCACACTACTGCGGACGGGCGACAGGCTCCCAGCCCGGGACTGTCACAAGTCCGTGATAAGCAGAGATACGTGACTGATTCCCCCCTGTACCGCGCCTCCGCGGACCGCTATGACTCCATGGAGTACCGCCGCTCGGGCCGCAGCGGCCTCAAGCTTCCCGCGATCTCCCTCGGCCTCTGGCACAACTTCGGCGACGACCGCGCGCTCGACACCCAGCGCGCGATCCTGCGCCGCGCCTTCGACCTCGGCGTCACCCACTTCGACCTGGCGAACAACTACGGGCCGCCGCCCGGCTCCGCCGAGCTGAACTTCGGCAAGCTCTTCGCCCAGGACTTCGCGCCCTACCGCGACGAGCTGATCATCTCCACCAAGGCCGGGTACGAGATGCACCCCGGCCCGTACGGCGAGTGGGGCTCCCGCAAGTACCTGCTGTCCTCGCTCGACGCCTCCCTGAACCGGATGGGCCTCGACTACGTCGACATCTTCTACTCGCACCGCTTCGACCCGCACACCCCGCTCGAGGAGACGATGGGGGCCCTGGCCTCCGCCGTCCAGCAGGGCAAGGCGCTGTACGTGGGTGTCTCCTCGTACAACAGCGAGCAGACCGCCGAGGCCGCGCGGATCCTGCGTGAGATGGGTGTCCCGGCCCTCATCCACCAGCCCTCGTACTCGATGATCAACCGCTGGACCGAGGAGGACGGTCTCCTCGACACGCTGGAGGCGGCCGGCATGGGCTGCATCTCCTTCGTGCCGCTGGCGCAGGGGCTGCTCACCAACAAGTACCTGAAGGGCATCCCGGAGGGCTCGCGGGCCACCCAGGGCAAGTCCCTCGACCCGAACCTGCTCTCCGACGAGGTGCTGCGGCGACTGCGCGGTCTCGCGGACATCGCGGGCCGGCGCGGGCAGTCGCTGGCGCAGCTGGCGCTGTCGTGGGTGCTGCGCGACGAGCGGATGACCTCGGCCCTGATCGGCGCGTCCAGCGTCGCCCAGCTGGAGGAGAACGTGGCGGCTCTCGCGGCCGCGCCGCTGACCTCCGACGAGCTGGTGGAGATCGACTCGTTCGCCGTGGACACCGAGGGCACGAACATCTGGGCCGGCCGGGGCTGACGCGTCCGGAGTGACCGGGGGCGGGCCCTGAGGGGATCCGGGGCAGGCCCCGGGGGGATCCGGGAAAGAAAAACGGGCCGGTCCGTGGGGGGGATACGGACCGGCCCGAGGGGGGGTTTCCACCATAACCCTTCGTTAGTCGTGTTGCGCGCCAGGTACGCCGAACGAACCTCGGCGAATTCGCCGGATCCCAGTCGGGACAAGGGATTCAAGGCCCTGTGGCGGGTTTGCGCCCCGGCGCGGCGGCGGAGTTCCGTCCCTCCCAAGAGGGACCGCCCGGGCCGGGCGCCACGTTGACGAGGGCAGCCGCCCGGGACGGTCTTCCGGCAGGTCAGGCCTCGGAAGCACGGAGAGGCGGGCCGCTGCCGTCACGGCGGGCGACGAGCCGGTGACCGGCGGGCACGGGGTTCACGGAAGCGCGGTGAACGCGCCGAGCAGAAGCCCGAGCAGCCCGCCCGCGAGCATGAACGGGCCGAAGGGGATCGCCGAGGAGCGGTCGGCGCGGCGCAGGAGGACGAGCCCGAGGCCGTACACCGCGCCGAGCAGGAACCCCGCGAACGCCCCGGTGAAGAGCACGCCCCAGCCGTACCAGCCGAGAGCCGCGCCGAGCGGCAGTGCCAGCTTGACGTCGCCCAGACCGAGCTGGCCCGGGTTGATCAGATGGAGCACCAGATAGGCGCCGCCGAGCGCGAGCGCGCCCAGCAGCGCGTGGAGCCAGGACCCCGCGTCGTACGGCAGGACCTCGGCGACACCGAGGAGCAGCGGCACCGCGGCGGCGAGCGGCAGGGTGAGGGCGTCCGGAAGCCGGTGCACGCGCGCGTCGACGGTGGCGAGGAGCACGGCGAAGGGCGCGCCGAGCAGCCAGACCGCCAGCTCGGGCCGGGGCCCGCCGGTGGCGGCGGCGAGCACGGCGCAGACGAGGGCGGTGAGCAGCGGTGCCGTGTGCGGGCTTCCGGTCGTCGCGCAGTCCCGCCGCCCCGGCCCGCCGAGCCAGCCGCGCGCGGGCCCCACGAGCACGTGTCCGACGGGGCAGCGGTCGCGCCACGGCTCCTCGAAGGCCACGGCGAGCCGGTACGCGGCGCGCGGCACGAGCAGACCGACGGCGGCGCCCCAGAGGGCGGCGAGGGTGATCGTCGTGACGTACACGGAGCCGACCCTAGGGGATGTCTTGTCGATCGGGCCGGATCAGGGAGCGGGGTCTGGCGCCGTGGATCGCAAGGCGGAGGAGGGAGGCATGGCGGAGCCATGCCGACCGACGACAACGCGGCGAGGCGCGGTGCCAGACCCCGCGAGCCCGGCCTGATCGGCAAGACATCCCCTGGGCTCGGCGGACCGCTACGGTCTGGCACATGGGGAAATGGGCGGACGGGACGGGGACGCTGGCGACCGACGCGGTCCGGGAGGTGCCGCTGGAGGTGGCTGCCTCGTACCGCGCGAGGCGGCGGGGCCTGCTCGGGCGGGACGGGATCGCGGGGGCGATGCTCATCGTCCGGACGAACAGCGTGCACACCTTCGGGATGCGGTTCGCGATCGACGTGGCCTATCTGGACCGCTCGTTCACGGTCCGCTCCGTCGTCACGATGCGCCCGGGACGGCTCGGCATGATCCGGCCGCGCGGCCGGCACGTCCTGGAGGCGGAGGCGGGCGTGATGGCCGGCTGGGGGCTGCGGCCGGGGGTACGCGTGCGCGTGGACGTCACGGCGGGCCGGAACCGAGCAGGGTGAACGCCCCGTACACCCCGGAGGCGAGCGCGAGCCCGGCGAGGACCGGCACGACCGTACGGGTCCGCAGCCGCGCGAGGGCCACGGCGGGCGGGAGCAGCAGCCCGAACGCGGGCATCATCAGCCGCGGCCGGGAGCCGAAGTACGCGGCGCCGACGAGCGAGACGAACACGACGCCGATCGTGTAGACGAGCAGGGGCAGCGGCTGCCGCTGCCGTACGCAGAGGACGATCAGCCCGCCGAGCAGCGCGAGCGCCGCGCAGAGGCCGAGGGCGGCGGGCCACGGCAGGCCCGCGATGAACCGGGCGAGCGCGACACCGCCGTCGATGGAGTTGCCCCAGGCGGCCTGGACGTCGAAGTAGGCGGTCGCACTGTCCTGGCGGACACCGACGTACGCGATGTACGCGAGCCAGCCGAGCGGCGCGATCAGGACCCCGGCCACCGTCCGCAGGGGCAGCCGCCGGTCCCGTACGAGCCTGACGAGTGCGGTGATCCCGAGGGCGGCGATCAGGGCGACGGCGGTCGGCCGGGTGAGCCCGGCGGCCACGCACAGGGCACCGGCCAGGATCCAGCGCCCGCGCAGGACCGCGTACAGCGACCAGGCGGCGAAGGCGGTGAACAGCGTCTCCGTGTACGCCATCGACTGGACGAACGCGGTCGGGTACACGCCCCAGAGGACGGCGAGCAGAATGCCGGCGCGCGTTCCGAAGGCGTGCGCGCCGCACCGGTACATGCCCCAGGCGGCGGCGAGCCCGGCGGTCCAGGAGACCAGCAGCCCGGCGGTGGCCGCGTCCAGCGGGAGGACGGTGGAGAGACCGCGCTCCAGGGCCGGAAGGAGCGGGAAGAAGGCCAGGTCGGGGTGGACGTCACCGTTCGGCAGGGTGGCCTGGTACCCGTAACCGTTCTCGGCGATCCGCACGTACCAGACGGAGTCCCAGCGGCCCTTGAGCCGGTGCAGCCCGTCCTCACCGGTGACGGCGGAGGCGATCGCGAGGACCGCGAGGCCGACCAGGCGGGTCACGGCGTACCCGCCGACAGCGAGGACGGTGGGGTCGAGGGTACGGAGGGTACGGAGGGGACGGAGGGCGCGGGTGCGACGGCCGAGTGCGGGTGGGGACGGCGGGGACGGCTGGGACATGCGCCCGATTATCCCGGCGGCGCCCGCGGCTCAGCCCAGCGGCCTCGCGCGGCTCGGACCGCGGCCGTGTACGGCTCGGCACCGCGGCCTTGCGTGGCTCAGCCCAGCGGCCTTATGCGGACGAACCTCGCGGCCATCACGGGACCGAGCTGCTGGACGATGGCGTGCCCCGGCTCGTGCGGGGAGGGCAGGTCGCCGAGGAAGGAGGTGACGATGACCTCGTCGACACCGAGGACGCCACGACAGCTCTGCTCCTCGAGGAAGGCGAGGGTGCGGCGCCAGTCGGCCGCGCACGGGGACTCGCCGAGGAAGGAGCGGACGGTGTCCTGGACGACGTCCCAGAAGAACACGTGCGGCTGCACACCGCCCTGATGGAAGACATGGTTCTCGTACACGTCCCGGAACTCCGGGATCCGGGTGACGAGATCGCTGACCAACTGCACACTCTGCGCGCTCTGCACCTTCAGCGCGCCCTGCAGACCCGGGGCCGCGCCCGGAGTCTCGCCCGTCGTCGTCATCTGTCCAGAATGCTCCTGCCCGACGGGCTTGTCCCCCCGCCTTTGCGCTTTCCTGACGACGGCTTTCGGCAGGTTTTCCACAGGGGGTGCGAACTGTCCCTCTTCCGTGGATCGTTGGGCGTATGTACGAGTTGGCGATCCTCGCCAGGGGCGGGGTCCTCCTGACGGTCTGGGCGGTCGCGGCGGGCTGGCCGCCGGGCCGGCTGGCCGGCCGGCTGCGCCGGGACGGCTGGCAGCGGATCTGCCGGGGCGCGTGGGCGGCCCCGGGGAAGGAGGTGGACTGGCGGGTGCGGGCGACGGCGCTCCAGCTCCTGCGCCCGGAGTGGCTGTGCAGCCACGGGACGGCGGCGCGGCTGCACCGCATCGAGCGGCTGGGGACGCAGAGACAGGTGGACCGTCTGGAGTTCACCGCCCCGGCACCGTCCCGCTCGACGGCCGGCGCGGGGACACGGGTGCGCGTCCACGGCACGAGGTTCCTGACGGCCGGCGACGGGTCCGTACGACGGGGCCTGCGGACGACGACCCCGGCGCGGACGGTCGGCGACCTGATACGCGCGGCCGGCAGCCGGGAGGAGGCCGTGGTGGTCGCCGACTCCGCACTCGCGCGGCGCGCGGTCGAGGGGGTACGGCGCGAGGCACTCGTCCGCCCCGACGACCTCATCGCCGAACTCGCCGCGCCCCGGCGGGGAGCGGCCCGTGCCCGGTCCTGGCTGCGGCTCGCCGAGGCGGCGTCGGGCTCACCGGCGGAGACGGTGGCGAGGCTGCGGATGAGGGACGCGGACCTGTTCCCGGAGTGCCAGCCGATCCTGCGGACGGCGGCGGGGCCTCCGCTGCGCCCGGACTTCCTGTTCCGCGCGCAGGGCCTGGCGGTGGAGGTCGAGGGCTACGCGTTCCACGGCACCCGCCGGGCCCACGAGCGGGACGTGGCCCGCTTCAACGCACTGCAGTCCTGCCCGGAGATCCGCCGGGTGCTGCGGTTCACGGCGAGCGAGGTCTTCCGGCATCCGGACCGGATGACGGCCACGATCAGGGCGGCCCTGACTCTCTGACGAGGAGGAGCAACGAGACGCACGATTCGGCGTCGACGCCGTCGGACCAGGAGAGTGGCGCGCCCTCCCCCGACGACTCCTCGACGGCGACGGCGCCGGCAGTCTCGTCGTACACGGTGTCCTACCCGAAGCAGGCCATGTCCCTCGGTCTGCCGCCCGATTCCGACCTCGGCACCATCGACTTCGACGCGCCGGCCACGCGCAGGTACACCGGCGAGGAGTGGGACAGGGCGATGGCGAAGGCCGAGCAGAGCGGCGTCCCCATGGAGGCCGACCTCACCTACCAGAACACCCTGGAGGGCCACCTCTCCCTGCGCAACGGTCGCAACGCGGCCCAGCTCCAGCCCACGGACGCCTCGGAGCAGGCCGCGGACTGCGCCCGGGCCGCCAGGGTCGGCGGCTTCACCGAGTCCGTCATGTCCGATTGGGACCTCCCCGCCAAGACGGTCCTCTGCGTCCTGACCGACAAGGGGAACATCGCCCGGGTCGTCATCACCGGCTTCATCGGCGGCAACCCCGGTTCCTCGATCGCCCCGCCGACGCAGATCGCCCTGGAGGTCACCCTCTGGAAGCCGGGCACCTGAGCCGTCGGCGGAATCAGAAGATGTCGGGCGTACGGTTCAGGACCCGGCCCGGCAGGGAGAACCAGCGGCCGCCCTGGGCCAGGTGCCGGGTGTAGACGCCTTGGAGGAGCAGGGCCAGGGCCAGGTCCACGGCGTCGGCCCGGCCCTCGGTCCTGACATCGATCGTCACCGGCCTGTTCCAGTCGTCGCGGGCGACCCGGACGACGATCCCCTGCCGGAGCAGCTCGTGGACCCGCTTGTCCTGGCCCCGCCGGTAGCGGTACGCCCGGCCGGCGAGGCCGATGCGCAGGGCACGGCCGTCGCGGGACAGCCCGCTGCGGCGGCGGCTCAGGGTGCCGGTGTGCTCACCGACCTGCAGCCTGGCCCGCGCGGGCAGCGGGGCCCTCCCGAACCTGATGCCGCTGAAGACCCCCTGCGGCAGGCGCTCGCCGGCCACCGAGAACTGAGCGAAACCGTCGCCCCGCCCGACGGCGTTCCCGTACCGCAACTCCACGAACCCGAGCCCCGGGATCGCCCCGCCCCAGGAGGGCGTGGGGGCGAGCCACCGGGAAGCGGCCTCGGGGTCGGTGTGACGAAGGGTGAAACCGGCAGTGCTCATGACACGCCAGTATGCCCGCGGGACGGTTCCGAGGCGCCGGCCTCAGGGCGTGACGGGGGGCGTGGTGCGGGGGAAGGAGATCTCGACGCGACGGTTCTTCTTGCGGCCCTCCTCGGAGCCGTTGTCGGCGATCGGATAGTCCTCGCTGTAGCCGCGGATGTCGAAGGTCGTGCCCGGGTCGAGGCTCCGCGCGAGGACCTGCTGCACGGCGACGGCCCGCTCCTTCGACAGCTTGAGCCCGTGCTCGTACGTCCCCAGGTTGTCGGTGAACCCGAAGACGCGGACGCGACCGGAGCCGAGCTTGTCGATCTCGGCGGCGATGGCGGCGATACGGGCGTTGGCGGCGGGCCCGAGCTTGGCGCTGTTCTTGGGGAACAGGACCTCGGCCTGCAGCGCGAACGTCACGTCGACGTTGGTGTCCTGACGGCGCTGCTCACCGCCCTCGTCCTCGACGATCTGCTTGATGTCGAGCACCTTGGCGGCGGCGAGGGTGGCACCGTCGGGAAGCATGAGCCCCGGGGAGTTCGGATCGATGCCAGGCGGCGGGGAGGCGCTGGCGGCGGAACCGGGGGGATCGTCGGCGTACGCGACGGGCACGAGAAGGGGCCCCAGGGCGACGGAGGCGACCAGGAGTACGGCGAGGCGGCGGGATGTCGTCGTCATGGCGTCGCCTCAGGAGAGTTTGAGGGTGGCGGGTTCGAAGGTGGGGAGCTGGAGCGAGACGTCGATGGTGGTGGGGGGTGGGGCCGGGAACTGCATGAAGATCTCGACGGCTTCGTCGGCCGACAGGATGCCCAGGCCGGTGGTGGTCAGCGGGCGGCCGTCCGTGTCGCGCAGGACGTAGTAGCGCTTCTTTCCTATGCCGTCCACCAGTGTGGCTCCGCCCAGGGATGTGCCATGCTTCAGCACCTCCGTCTCATCGCCCCTGACGCTGTCGGGAACGGCGCGCCCCTTTTCCGAGGTGTTCTTCAGGTTCCCCTTGATAGTCAGGAACCCCCCAGCATCACGCACTGCGGAATTGACGGTGAGCTCGAAGCCGTCCTGACCCTTGAGGACAGCCAGCGTCTCTGCGGGCTCCTCGGCCGTTGGCGATCCCTGTGTGGCCGAGCTCTTCTGCGGGGCTGCAGAGGCCTGTGACGGGGGCTTGTCCGCCCCCGCCTTCTCATCGGCGCCGCAGCCGACCACGAACATTGCTGTAACGGCTACGACAGCAATTGCCCTGTGGGGCTTCCTTCCGTACCGCGCGTTCATCTACCGCCCATTTCTCTACTTGCCGTCGCAGGTCAGCCGGACAGTCGGACAGTGAAGAGGTCATCGGCGTCAGGCAGAGCCGGATCCTCGGGGTCGATGTCCTCTAGGTCGATCTCCCAAGCCTCCCCATCACAGGTGATTCCGACCGTCGGTTCGGGTGCTTCTTCCTCATCGCCGGGCTCCGTCGGAGTCTCTGTCGGAACCGGTGAAGTTGCAGGGTCCGGCGCCTTGAAGGTGCAGTCCGACTCGATCACCGCCTCAGCGGAGGCAGTGACATGCTGGGATTCCGTGCCAGGGACGATGGATCGTCCGATTGTCCCTGTGGTACGCACGGTCACCCTGAACCCGTCACCCCCTTCAGCGAGGCGGGCGCACCCGTCAGCAACCACCTCGGCCCCGTTCCTGCCCGCAAGATCCGCTGCCCGCTGACACGCCGGGCCGTCCAGGTAACCGTCTCCTCGGAGGATCTGGTCCCATTGCGTGGGGTCTGCGAGTACCTCCAGCCATCTCACGCGCAGCTGCTCCCGGGCATCCTGCGCGGCTGCCAGCGCGGCGGCATCAGCTGCCGTTTGAGCCTCGTTCCGAGTGGATGCGGCCTGCCCCACTGCGAAGTAGACAAAGGCTATGAACAACAGGCCTGCCACCGCCGCCACATATGTGGGAAACGCCTGTCCCGAGTCTCCGGCTCCGCGAACGAGCACCCTTAGTCCGCGAGTTCGGCAATCTTGTTCTTGATCGACGTCATGATCGTGGTTCCGATGTCCGTACCGGTGATGGCGACGACAATCGCCACCACCACCACGATGATCCCCAGGTACTCCACTGCGGTCTGCCCGCGATCTCCGGACAACACTCGGCCCGCCACTCTCAGTTTGGCCTTGGTCAGGGCCTTCAGCATCGCGTCGTTCATCGTGGTCCCCTCCGCGTTCAGACGCCTGCGCACGGTCACGGTACGCCGACCCTCCGGTCGGCGCACAGGGCCCGTGGGCCCTTCTGTGGGCCCTGGTCATCGGGTGGGCCTGGAGCCCAGCAATGAGGCTATGGCCTCGGTACGGGTGCGGGTGGGGAGTTTGGCGAAGATTCGGCCGGTGCCCCTGACCGGCCACTTCGTGATCGCGCAAGTCGCCGCGACCGTCGGCCCGTTCACACCCATCACTTCCACCCCCCTCACCCTCCGCCCCTACTGTTCCACACTCCGTTGCACGCGCGAAGAGCCCGTCTCAGCATGCGGCGACATTCGGACAGACGCACCCCTCACTCGCCCGTCACCGACCCGAAGTCCGTCCCCGTGCCCAGGAACAGGCCCGCTCCCAGCAGGATCATCGTCGCCGGGACCATCAGCGTCGTGATGACCATCGTCGCCTTCGGGACCGCCTTCGCCGCCTTCCTGCGCGCGTTCTGCGCGTCCGTGCGCCGCATGTCGTTGGCGATCTGTATCAGCGTGTCCACGATCGGCGCGCCCAGCTCCTCGCCCTGCTGCAGCGCCGTCACGAACTGCGCCACCTGCTCCGAGTCGTTCCGGCGGCGCAGTTCGTCGAAGGCCTGGCGGCGACTGACGCCCATGTCCATCTGCCGGAGCGTGATGCGGAGTTCGTCCGCCCACGGGCCCTCGTACTTCTCCGCCACCCGTTCCAGCGCCTGCCGGAAGCCCAGGCCTGCGGAGACCACGACGGCCAGCACGTCGAGGAAGTCCGGCAGTGTGCGTTCGATCTGGTCCTTGCGGATGCGGACCGCCGACCAGATGCCGACCTCCGTCCAGAACGCGCCGAACGCGAAGAGGAGGACCGCCACGAGGAACGACCCCCGGCTCAGCATCAGCAGTCCGCCCAGGACGCCGAGGACGCCGTAGACCGCCCGCCTCGCCCCGTACCGGTCGATGGTCAGTCCGCCCGGGTTTCCGGCGAGGTCGATCCGGCGCCGGACCGCGTTGACCCGCTTGGGGCCCATGAGCCGGAGCACGGTCGGCGACCAGCGCATGCCCAGGCGGTCGACGGCCGAGTCGACGGCCCCGGTGCGGGTGGCGCCGACCTCCAGGGCGAGCCGGAGGTCGGCGGGGAGCCTGGCGTCCGCGCGGTAGAGGCGGATGCCGTACGCGGCGCCGGCTACGGCGAGGCCCGCGAGGAGGGCGAGGAGGAGGTCCACGGCGGCAGTCCGTCCCTACACGTCGATCTTCGAGAAGCGGCGGATGGCGATGAAGCCCACCACGTACAGGGCGAACGCGGCGACGACGGCGAACTGCCCGAGACCCGAACCGGTCATCCGGTCCAGTGCCCCGGGCTGCATGTTGTCGATGAGCAGAAGCGAACCGACGCCGATGACGGGGACGGAGTACGCGGTCATGCTCACCTGCGAGAGCTGGGTGCGGACCTCGCGCCGGGTCTCCTTGCGTTCCTCCAGCGTCTCGGTGAGGTTCCGCAGGGACGAGACGACGGTGCCGCCGGCCCGGTTGGCGAGGACCAGGGTGGTGACGAGGACGACGAGTTCGCGGGACGGGAGGCGTTCGGCGAGTTCCCCGAGGGCGTCGTCGAGCGAGGTGCCGACGGACAACTGCTGCGCCACCTTCTCCAGTTCGTCCCCGGCCGGCGCCTCCATCTCGTCGGCGGCCAGGCTGAGGGCCATCCGCAGCGCGAGCCCGGCCTGGGTGGCGTTGGCCAGGATCCGGGAGAGTTCCGGGAGCTGGTTGATGAACTTCTCGATGCGCTTCTGCCGCTGCCAGCCGAGATAGCCCATGGCCACCCAGATGCCGAGCAGTCCGCAGATCGGGCCGAAGAACGGCGACAGCGCGGCCTGGCCGACGACCCACAGGACGGCCACGGTCGCCGCGAGCGCCACCGTGAACTCGCCCGGGGTGACGTCGAGACCGGTCGCCGCGATCCGCAGCTCCAGCTTCCGGCCGAGGGCCGTCCGGCGGACCCGCCGGTCGATGCCCTGGAAGCGGCGCCTCCGGCGGCCGGTTCCCTCGGGTGCTCCCGACTCGTCGAGCCGCGCGACGAGCGCCGCGTGCCGGCGGGCCCCGCTGGCGTACAGCTGGATCCCGACGATGCCCAGGACGCAGCAGAGCAGCGCGACGCCGATCGTCAGCCAGAAGGGGTCGATCATGTGCCTTGCTCCTCGTCGGCTCTCTTCGGCATCAGTCGGCTTCGCGGGTGGTGAGGTGGGCTTCCGTCACGGCCACGCCGAAGGCCTGCGGAATGGGCTGGCCCGCCAGGTAGAGCCGTTCGGCGACCCGCCTCGGCAGCGGGTGGTACGTGAAGCGCCCGTACACCCGCCCGTCCGCGGCCACCGGCTGCGCCTGGAACCGGCACACCGTGGCGAGCAGGAAACGCTCGCGCCCGTGGGAGGCGAGGACGGAGATCTCGGTGATCCGGCGGGTGCCGTCGGGGTGCCGGGTGAGCTGGACGAGGACGTCCACGGCGCTGTTGATCTGGTCCCGGAGCGCCTCGAACGGCACTTTGACCTCCGACATCGACGCCAGCGTCTGGAGCCGCATCAGCGCGTCCTCGGCCGAGTTGGCGTGGACGGTGGCGAGCGAGCCGTCGTGGCCGGTGGACATCGCCTGGAGCATGTCGAGGGTCTCGCCGCCGCGGACCTCGCCGACGATGATCCGGTCGGGCCGCATGCGCAGCGAGTTGCGGACGAGATCGCGGATGGAGATCGCCCCGCGGCCCTCGATGTTCGGCGGGCGGGCCTCGAGCCGGATCACATGCGACTGCTGGAGCTGGAGTTCGGCCGAGTCCTCGATGGTGATGATCCGCTCGCCGTCGGGGACGAGACCGGAGAGGGCGTTGAGGAGGGTGGTCTTCCCGGTGCCGGTGGCGCCCGAGACGATCAGGTTGAACTTGGCCTGAACCAGTCCCGACAACAGGAGCAGCATCTGCTCGTCGAGCGAGCCGAGGCCGATCATCTCGTGCAGCGTGTACGCCCGGGGGAAGCGGCGGATGGTGAGGGTGGCCCCGGTGAGCGAGAGCGGCGGGATGATGACGTTGACGCGCTCGCCGGACGGCAGCCGGGCGTCGACCATCGGGTTCGACTCGTCGACCCGCCGGTTGACGGTGGAGACGATCCGCTCGATGGTCTGCATCAGCTGGTCGTGGGAGGCGAAGCGGAGCGGCAGCAGTTCGACGCGGCCGGCCCGCTCGATGAAGATCTGGTCGGGGCCGTTGACCATGATCTCGGTGATCGAGGCGTCCTCGAGGAGCGGTTCGAGTACGCCGAGACCGAGGGCCTCGTCGACCACACGGCGGATCAGCTGGGCCCGCTCGGCGGTGGAGAGGACGGGCCCCTCTCGGCTGATGATGTGCCCGAGGACGCGCTCCAGGCGGGCGCGCCGCTCGGCGGCCGCGAGCGCGGACATCTCGGTGAGGTCGATCTCCTCGAGGAGTTTGGCGCGGAAGGCGGCGACCAGATGGCCGTCCTCCCTGGCCGCAGCGCCGCTCCCGTGGTCCTCGGGGGCGTTGATCCGGGCCCGCAGACTCATGATTCGTGGTCCCTTCTCACTCGTCCTCCTGGTCGGGCAGGGGCATGGTGGCGGTCTTCGTCACTTCGCCGAAGTCCTTCACGAAGGGCACGACGGACGGGATCTTCACGGTCACCATGACGGTGACCTCGTCGCCCCCCGGGGAGGTGGAGGCGTCAGGATCGATCCAGCCGCTCACGGCGGCGGTGGCGGCCGCCTGGGCGTCGGGCCCGTCCTCCGCGTCGCTGCTCGCCGCCCGCGCGCCCGCGCGGGCCGCGGTGCCCGCCTGCTGGGCGGCGTACGCGGCGATGCCGAGCTGGAGCCCGGCGAGGCCGACGATCAGCAGGATCGGCAGGAAGCCGAGGTACTCGATGGCGGCCTGACCCCGGTCGCGCCGCCCCCTGCGCGGGTCTCTTCTCATGGCGTGAGGCCCTTCTCGTCCACGGCCCCCGCCTCGCCCACCACCGGGAAGAGGCCGCCGAGCCCCGGGACGAGGACCGGCACCTCGACGGAGACCCGGACACGGACCATGCCGCCGCTCACGTCTCCGCAGTCCCCGCCGGAGGCGCTCCAGGCGCCGCTGATGTGCCGGTCGGCGGCGGCCGCTCCGTCGTCGCCGACGGCGCACGCCCGGGCCGCCTCGTCGGCCGCGTTCCCGGCGAGCGTGAACGCGTATCCGACCAGGACGACCTGCCAGAGCAGCGCGAGGGTGAGGAGGATCAGCGGCACCATGCCGAGGAACTCGACCGCCACCTGCCCCCTGTCGTCCCTGCCCAAGCCCTGGTGGATGCGCATGGTTCAGCGTCCTCCGGCGCGGCGGCGCAGCCCGAGCGAGCCCCGGTCGCCCGCCCGCGCGAGCTGCTTGCCGGGCCGGCCGGCGGCCGGGGCTGCGGCCGGGGCCTGGACCAGGCCCAGCTCGCCGGCGAGGGCCCAGAGGGCCTGCTTGACGGTCGACTTGGCGTCGAGCTCGTGGAGCCGGCCCGCGTCGACGACCGCCTGGAGCTCCTTGAAGTGGGCGGGGACGGCGACGCCCGCGACCCGGGTGCCGGTGATCTTCTGGACGAGGGGCGGCTGGATCTCGGTCGCGCGGTGGTGGCGGTTGACCAGGGTCACCGTCTCCTCGGCCTTGCGGACCTGGAGCCGTTCCCACATGCGTACGGTCCGCTTGGCCGCCCGGACGGCGACGACGTCGGGCGTGGCGACGAGGACGGCGGTGTCGGCCATCTCGATCGCGGCGGCGTTGGCGCTGTTGAGCTGGGAGCCGCAGTCGACGACGACGACCTCGTGCCGGCCGCGCAGGGCGCTGACGATCTGGCGGGCGGCGCGGTCGGTGACCTCCTCGCCGCGCTCGCCCTCCGCCGGGGCGAGGAGCAGGGAGAGGCCGGTCTCGTGGACGTACACGGCGTCCTGGAGGACGCGCGGCGAGATGTCTGCGATGGAGGCGAGGTCGGCCACGGAACGCCGGAACTGGACGTCCAGGTACGAGGCGATGTCGCCGCTCTGCAGGTCCATGTCGACGAGTGCGACGGTACGCCCGGAGGCGCGGGCCGCGAGGGCGAGGTGGACGGCGGTGACGGTGGCGCCGACTCCGCCCTTGGCGCCGCTGACGGTGACGACGGTGCCGCCGGGGCCGGTGACCTGGTCGGCCCCCGCGCCGAGGTGGCGGCGGACGCCCACGGACCACTGGGCGGCGGCCTGGACGCGGCTGGCGAGCTCCTCGTAACCGAGGGGCAGGGTGACGAGTCCCCGCGCGCCGGAGTCCATGGCGGCGGAGAAGAGGACGGGGCTCGCGTCGGCGGTGATGAGGACGACGCCGACGGCGGGGAAGCGGAGGGCGACCTCGCGGACGAGTTCGAGCGCGGGTACGGGGCCGATCCGCTCGTGCACCAGCACGACCTCGGGGAGTTCGTCGAGCGAGGCGGCGGCGAGCCGCGCGAGGGTGTCGACGAGCTGGGTGGAGTCGGTGACCGGAGGGGCGGGCTCGGCGTCGGGGAGCTGCCCGATGAGGGTGGTGACGGACCGGGCCGCGTCGGGGTCGCCGACGGCCGGCAGGATCCTGGTGGTCATACCGGCCTCACTTGTCCTTTTCGAGCGTGTAGGTGCGGTCGCGCTGGTCGGCGGGGGCGCCGCCGGTGGTGGGGGCGACCAGGGCGAGGCGTACGTGCTCGGCGAAGGACTCGGCGTACGCGACGCGCTGGGCGTCGAGGGTGGAGAGGGCGAAGGAGATCGGCACGGCCGCGTCGGCGCGTGCGGAGCTCTGGGAGCTGTCCCTGATCGGGGTGAGCTTGCCGACGTCGAGGACGCGGGCGCCGGCGACGATCATGCGGGACTGGGAGGCCTCGCCCTTCTTGTCGCCCGCGAAGGTGGCGTAGATGTTGACGGTGGCCCCGGCGGTGATCTTCCCCGCGACGCCGGTGGCGGCGTCGATCATGATCGCGATCTCCTGCTGGCCCGGCTGGAGTTCGGGCTGCTCGACGATCATGTCGGACTGGAGGAGCGAGCCTGCCTTGAGCTGGGTGACGGCGATCCGGCCCTCGATCTGGCGGAGGTCGGTGACGGCGGTCTCGGAGAGCCAGCGCTTCGGCATGGAGATCTTCTCGAACTGGGCCGCCCTCAGGGGGGTGTACGGGGCCACGTTGTCCTTGATCCGGTACGCGGTGGTCTCCGGGCCGACCTTGGAGTTCACGTCGCTGATGACGGCGAGCACACCGGCGAAGGCGCCGATCGCGCACAGGACGGACAGCAGCAGCAGGATCACGCCGCGGCGCTGGCGGGAGTTCATGGCCGTACTACCTCGATCGGAGACGTGGGTCCGGGGCGGACGGGAGCGGACGGTCGGGGGCGGGAGGAGGGGGCGCGGAAGGGGATCGCGGAGGGGGCGAGGGGCTGCTCACGGCAGGGCACGGGTCGGGTTCCCCTGCACGTTCACGGGAGTGAGCTCGGTGTACGAGGTGGCCTGTTGGCCCGGGTGGCCCGGTTGGCCCGGATGGGGCGCGTGCGGGCCCGGGTACGGGACCGGTTGGGTGCCGCCCGGCTGTCGGGCCGCCTGCGCTCCGGGCCCGAGTGCGCGGGTGCCGCCGTCGTGCCGGCCGCCCGGGCCGCTGTTCAGCGCGCGGCCGCCCTGCTCCGGCACCGCTCCGGCCTGGAGGGGTGCCCCGCAGAAGCCGCAGCGGTCGCCGATGAGGTCCATCGCGCACCAGTGGCAGGTCTCGCGCCGCACGGAGGAGACGAGCTGGTAGAGGACGGGCAGGTCGGGCAGGTACGCGGCGAACTCGACGAGTTTTCCCGTCCCCCACCAGCGCGGCGATGCCTCGGGCAGCGGTGTCTCCAGGACGGGGCCGTGGATCCGCCACCCGGGGACGAGGGTGGTCGTGGGCCAGTCGGTCTGGAGCTGGCCGCGGGCGAGCAGGAGTTCGGTGGTGAACTCCGGTCCGGGGAGGGCCACCTCGCCGCTGCCGACGCGGGTGATCTGCGCGGTGGGTCCGGCGAGTACGGCGAAGTGGGCGCCGGGCAGCCAGCCCTTGAGGTGGGAGCCGAGGCTGACGGGGACGCGGTCGAGGCGGGAGACGGAGCCGAGGACGGCGCCGGCGTAGATGTAGTGGGCGAGCAGCCGGGCGGCGGAGGCGAGGACGCCGGGGCTGAAGTCGCAGCCCGCCAGCTGCCGGAGCTGGCGGACGAGTACGGCCGCGCCGAGGGGCGGCAGGTCGGTCCTGACCAGGGCGATCCGGTCGCTTTCGAGCAGGGCGCGGACGGCGCGCAGTCGTTGCTCGACGGCGGCCGGGGCGGAGGCGGGGCAGACGACGACCACGTGTCCGTACCGCGCGAGGAGCTGCTGCATGTCGGCGATCGAGGCGTCGAGCGACTGGGTGTCGGGGGCCGGGAGGACGGTGGCGTGCGGGGTCCCGGGGTCGGTCGGCGGCAGCGCCAGGTCGGCACTGGTGACCGCGATCGCTGTCGGCACGTCGGACCCCCCGTCCCCTCCGGCCTCCGGTGTCCCGGGGGCCGCGGATCACTTACCGCGTTCACGGCATCACCGCAGGGTGCTGCCGCCTCTGCACCTTATCCGCGACCCCCGGGGTGGTGAACACACAATCCGCCAAGCTGTCCCCCTTTCTTGGGACCCCGGAGCCGGGACCCGTCGGCCCGTTCCGCGCGGTCGTCACCCGCTCCGAACAGGGCTTGCTGCCAGAGGTCTTGACAACACGATTGGTCTGGACCAACTTGTCCCCACAGCGGTGGCCACCGTCCGCACTCCCCGTACCGCCCGTACCGCCTGCATCACCCGCACCGTCCGTACTTCCCGTACCGCCGGCACCTTCCGCACCCCCATACCCCCCGTACCGCCTCGTACCCCCGTACGAGCCCCTCCGTACGACGACGTACGGCACCTCCACATCCCCCACATCCCCAACTCCCCTCCGGAGGATGCACGTGGACCGCACCACCACCCGCCCGCACGGACGCCGCTGGCTCGGCGGAGCGCTCGCGCTCGCCGTCGGCTCCGGGCTCGTCCTCGTCGGCGGAGCCGGCACCGCGCAGGCGGCCGACGTCAACGTCGCCAAGAACGCCGGCTTCGAGAACGGCCTCGCCAACTGGTCCTGTTCCGCCGGGAGCGGCGCCGCCGTCTCCTCCCCGGTCCGCACCGGCGCCGGCGCGCTCCGGGCGACCCCGGCCGGGCTGGACAACGCCAAGTGCGTGCAGACCGTGGCCGTGAAGCCCAACTCGACGTACACGCTGAGCGCCTGGGTCCAGGGCGGCTACGCCTACCTCGGCGCGAACAACACCGGGACCGGCTCCGGCAGCGTCTCCACCTGGACGCCGGACAGCGCCGCCTGGAAGCAGCTCACCACCACGTTCACCACCGGGGCGAGCACCACCTCGGTCGAGATCTACACCCACGGCTGGTACGGGACCTCCCCGTACTCCGTGGACGACGTCAGCGTCTTCGGTCCCGACGGGGGCGGCGGCCAGGACCCCGACCCGGTGGTCCCGTCCACCCCGGCCGGTCTCGCCGCGGGCACCGTCACCTCCTCCTCGGTCGACCTGAGCTGGGGCGCGGTCTCCGGCGCCACGGGCTACAAGGTGTACCGGGACGGCGGCAACGCGCAGACGGTGAGCGGCACTTCGGCCACCATCACCGGACTCACGGCCGACACGGCGTACCAGTTCCAGGTCTCCGCGACGAACTCCGCGGGCGAGTCCGCGAAGTCCGGCGCCGTCTCGGCCAGGACCGCCAAGGTCACCGACCCGGGCCCCGGCCCGGCCGTGCCCAAGCACGCCCTCACCGGCTACTGGCAGAACTTCAACAACGGCGCCACGGTGCAGAAGCTGCGGGACGTGCAGTCGCAGTACGACATCATCGCCGTCTCGTTCGCCGACTCGACGACCACGGCCGGCCAGATCGTCTTCAACCTCGACCCGGCCGTCGGCTACGCCTCGGTCGCCGACTTCAAGGCGGACATCGCCGCGAAGAAGGCCGCCGGCAAGTCCGTCATCATCTCGGTCGGCGGCGAGAAGGGGAACGTCACGATCAACAGTGACGCCTCCGCCACCGCCTTCGCGAACAGCGCGTACGCCCTCATGCAGGAGTACGGCTTCAACGGCGTCGACATCGACCTCGAGCACGGCATCAACTCGACGTACCTCACCAAGGCGCTGCGTCAGCTGTCCGCCAAGGCCGGTTCGTCGCTGGTCCTGACGATGGCCCCGCAGACCATCGACATGCAGAACACGGGCACGGAGTACTTCAAGACCGCGCTCGCCGTGAAGGACATCCTCACGGTCGTCAACATGCAGTACTACAACAGCGGTTCGATGCTCGGCTGCGACGGCAAGGTCTACAGCCAGGGCTCGGTGGACTTCCTCACCGCGCTCGCCTGCATCCAGATCCAGGGCGGTCTCGCCCCGTCGCAGGTCGGCCTGGGCGTCCCCGCCTCCACGCGGGGCGCGGGCAGCGGCTACGTCGACCCGCAGATCGTGAAGAACGCGCTCGACTGCCTGACCAAGCTCACGGGCTGCGGCACCTTCAAGCCGGCCCAGGCCTGGCCGACGCTGCGCGGCGCCATGACCTGGTCGACCAACTGGGACGCGACGGCCGGCAACGCCTGGTCGAACGCGGTGGGCCCGCACGTCCACAACCTGCCGTAACCGAAAGGATCCCGCACCACCCGCGGCGCCGCCCGTCCCCCGGCGGCGCCGCGGCGTCACGGCAGACCCGCGGCCCCCGA
>NZ_JBHTSA010000079.1:0-38971 GCF_042795405.1 Streptomyces sp. NPDC056480
GGGCGGTTTCGCACCGCCCCGGGCCCCTCACGCCGCCACCGGGCACGCGGCCCGGCCGGCCGACGGCTCACCGGGCGCGCGGCCCGGCCGGCTCGTCAGCTCATGAACTTCTTGAACTCGTCCGGCAGCTCGAAGTCCTTCGGGGTCTGCCCCGGCGCCGGCAGACCGAAGGCCCCGCCCTGCTGCGCCTGGTCGCGGCGCTCGGCGGCGGCCTGCTCCTCGGCCTTCCGCTTCATCGGGTTGCCGCTCTTGCGCTTGCCCTTGGCCTGCTTGACCTGCTTCTTCTGCCGGCCGGGGCCGCCGCCCATCCCGGGCATGCCCGGCATGCCGGGGAGGCCGCCGCCCTGAGCCATACGGGACATCATCTTGCGGGCCTCGAAGAACCGCTCGACGAGGCCCTTGACCGCGCTGACCTCGACGCCGGAGCCCTTGGCGATACGGGCGCGGCGCGAGCCGTTGATGATGGTCGGGTCGTGGCGCTCGCCCGGGGTCATCGACTTGATGATGGCGGCCGTGCGGTCGACGTCCTTCTCGTCGATGTTGGCGATCTGCTCCTTCATCTGGCCCATGCCCGGGAGCATGCCGAGGAGCTTCGAGATGGAGCCCATCTTGCGGACCTGCTCCATCTGCGCCAGGAAGTCGTCGAGCGTGAACTCCTGGCCCTTCTTCGACGCGAGCTTCGAGGCCATCTTGGCGGCCTCTTCCTCGTCGAAGGTCTGCTGCGCCTTCTCGATGAGGGAGAGCATGTCGCCCATGCCGAGGATGCGGGACGCCATGCGGTCCGGGTGGAACGCGTCGAACTCGTCCAGCTTCTCGCCGTTGGAGGCGAACATGATCTGCTTGCCGGTGACGTGCGCGATGGAGAGCGCGGCACCACCGCGGGCGTCGCCGTCGAGCTTGGAGAGCACGACACCGTCGAAGCCCACGCCGTCGCGGAAGGCCTCGGCGGTGTTGACCGCGTCCTGACCGATCATGGCGTCGACGACGAAGAGGACCTCGTCGGGGCTGACGGCGTCGCGGATGTCCGCGGCCTGCTGCATCAGCTCCTGGTCGATGCCGAGGCGGCCGGCGGTGTCGACGATGACGACGTCGTACATCTTGGTCCGCGCGAACTCGATCGAGTCCTTCGCGACCTGGACCGGGTCACCGACGCCGTTGCCCGGCTGCGGGCCGTAGAAGGCCACGCCCGCGCGCTCGGCGACGACGCCGAGCTGGGTGACGGCGTTGGGGCGCTGGAGGTCGCAGGCGACGAGCAGCGGGGAGTGGCCCTGGCCCTTGAGCCAGAGGCCGAGCTTTCCGGCGAGGGTGGTCTTACCGGCACCCTGGAGACCGGCGAGCATGATCACGGTGGGCGCGGTCTTGGCGAAGCGCAGGCGCCGGGTCTCGCCGCCGAGGATGCCGACGAGCTCCTCGTTGACGATCTTGATGACCTGCTGGGCCGGGTTCAGGGCCTGCGAGACCTCGATGCCGAGGGCGCGCTCCTTGACCTGCTTGATGAAGGACCGGACGACCGGCAGGGCGACATCCGCTTCGAGCAGCGCGATACGGATTTCGCGCGCGGTGGCGTCGATGTCCGCCTCGGACAGACGGCCCTTGCCGCGGAGGTTCTTGAAGGTCGCTGCAAGGCGGTCGGAGAGGGTATCGAACACGGCGGTCGCGGATCCTCGGTGTCGGGGGCGGTCGGATTGCCCTCCAGGGTATCGGGCCGCTCGAAGTGTGTGCCCCCGCCCGCCGAATCCGGCGCGCGGGGGCGGTGTGGACCGGGGGTCAGCGGAGCGCCGACTCCAGCGCCCGCGCCAGGTCGATCGCCTCCTCGTCCGGCAGCAGGGAGCCGTCGGGGCGGGTCACGTACAGGGTGTCGACGGCGTTGGCGCCGAGTGTCGACACATGCGCGCTCCGCACCCGTACCGCCGCGCCCTCCAGGGCCCGGCCGATGCGGTGGAGGAGGCCGGGCGCGTCCTGGGCGCGGACCTCGATGACGGTGGCGAGGCGGGAGTCCGCCGCGGCGACGGTGACGCGGGGCGGCGGGGCCGTGAGTCCGCGCCTGCGGGGGTAGGCGGCCTCGCGCTCGGCCAGGCGGGCGGGGATGTCGAGGGAGCCGTCGAGGGCGCGCACGAGGTCGGCGCGGAGCCGGGCGGCCTCGGGCAGGGAGCCGTACTCGGCGGCGACCCGCCAGTCGAGGACGAGGACGGGTCCCGAGCCGGCGCCGAGGTCGAGCGGGAGTTCGACTGCGCGGAGGTCGGCGGCCCGGACGGTGAGCCGGTGCAGGGCGAGGACGCCGGCGACGGCGGGCAGGACGCCGGGCTGGTCGGGCAGGGCGATGACGAGTTCGACGCCGACCGGTTCGGGTTCCTCGGGTTCCGCGGCGACCGGTTCGGTGTGGAGGGCGAGGACGGGTTCGCCGGTGCGCAGGGCCTCGATGGCGAGCCGTTCCTGTTCGGCGCTGGGGGCGGCGGCCTCGGGGTCGGGCGGGGTCTCCCCCGCCAGCACGCCGGCGACCCGTTTGACCAGGTCGGCGACGAGTGAGGCGCGCCAGGCGGACCAGGCGGCGGGTCCGGTGGCGAGGGCGTCGGCCTCGGTGAGGGCGTGCAGGAGCTCCAGGGTTCCGACGGTGCCGACGGCGGTGGCGACGGCGCGGACGGTGGCGGGGTCGTCGAGGTCGCGGCGGGTGGCGGTCTCGACGAGGAGCAGATGGTGGCGGACGGCGGTGGCGAGGGTGACGACGTCGGCGCGGTCGAAGCCGATGCGGGTGGCGAGGTCGCGGGCGATGGTCTCGCCGGCGACGGAGTGGTCGCCGGGCCAGCCCTTGCCGATGTCGTGGAGGAGGGCGGCGACGAGGAGGAGGTCGGGGCGGCCGACGCGGCGGGTGAGCGAGGAGGCGCGGACGGCGGTCTCGACGAGGTGGCGGTCGACGGTCCAGGTGTGGACGGGGTTGCGCTGGGGGCGGCAGCGGACGCGTTCCCAGTCGGGGAGCAGCCGGGTGATGATCCCCTCGGCTTCGAGGGCTTCCCAGACGGGGACGGTGGCCTCGCCGGCGCCGAGCAGGGTGACCAGTTCCTCGCGGGCCTCGGCGGGCCAGGGCACGGGCAGCGGGGTGGCGGTGGCCGCGAGGCGTCGTACCGCGTGCAGGGAGATCGGCAGGGCGGACTGGGCGGCCGCGGCGGCGGCCCGCAGGGGCAGGACGGGGTCGCGTTCGGGCCGGGCGGTGCGGGCGAGGACGACCTCGCCGTCCATCTCGACGACGCCTTCGGCGAGCGGGGTGCGCTCGACGGGCGGTTTCCCGGTGGCGGTCCGACCGCCGCCGCCCCGGCCGCCGAGGAGGGCGCGGAGGCGGGGCCGGGCGGAGCGGGCCTTGAGGACGCGGTTGACCTCGCGCCAGGTGACGTCGGTGGCGTACGAGATGGTCCGGGCGGCCTCGTACACCTCGCGGAGCAGGGTGTCGGCGTCGAGGAGGCCGAGTTCGGCGGCGACGGCGTCCTGTTCCTGGAGGGCGAGCCGGTCGGTGGCGCGGCCGGTGGTGAGGTGGAGCGCGTCGCGGGCGTCGAGGAGGCGGCGGCGGGCGCTGTCGAGGCCTTCGCGGGGGGCGTCGGCGACCCAGGAGGCGGCGACGGCGCGGAGGGCCTGGGCGTCGCGCAGGCCGCCCCTGGCCTCCTTGAGGTCGGGTTCGAGGAGGAACTGCAGCTCGCCCATGCGTTCGGCGCGTTCACGGCAGAGCGCGTCGAGTTCGGGGAGGCGTCGGGGGGCCTGGTTGCGCCAGTCGGCGAGGACGGTGGTGCGCAGGGCGGCGACGAGGCCGTGGTCGCCGGCGAGGGGCCGGGCGTCGAGGAGGCCGAGGTGGACCTTGAGGTCGTCGGCGGCGGTGGCGCGGGCCTCGGCGGCGGTGCGGACGGAGTGGTCGAGGGCGAGCCCGAGGTCCCAGACGGGGTACCAGATGCGGTCGGCGAGGGCGGCGATCGCCGCCTTGTCGGCGGTGCCGTCGTGGAGCAGGAGGAGGTCGAGGTCGCTGCGGGGGGAGAGTTCGGCGCGGCCGTAGCCGCCGACGGCGACCAGGGCGACCCCGCGGGGCGGTGCGGCGGCCGCGAAGAGCGCGGCCAGCCAGTCGTCGGTGAGCCGGGCGAGGGCGGCACGGCGCGGCGGCCCGGACCGCTCCTTCTCGTGGAGGAGGAGCAGCCGGGCCGCCGCGTAACCGCCGGGTCCCGAATCTTCGGTCTCTTCGCTGACTTCGAGGCTCGTCACCCGGCGGCTCCTTCGTTGCTTACGGTGCGTCCGGACCGCTGTCTACAGGGCGTCCGGGCCGCGCTCGCCCGTGCGGACGCGTACCGCGGTCTCGACCGGCACGCTCCACACCTTGCCGTCTCCGATCTTGCCGGTTCGGGCGGCCTTCACGACGACGTCGATGAGCTGTTCGGCGTCCTCGTCCTCGACGAGGACCTCGATGCGGATCTTGGGGACCAGGTCGACCGTGTACTCGGCACCCCGGTAGACCTCGGTGTGGCCGCGCTGGCGGCCGTAGCCGCTGGCCTCGGTGACGGTGAGGCCGTGGACGCCGAACGCCTGGAGGGCCTCCTTGATCTCGTCGAGCCGGTGCGGCTTCACGACCGCGGTGATGAGCTTCATGCGTCCACCTTCTTGTTCTCCGTGACGGCCGGGGCGGGGGCGGCGGTGGAGCGCGAGGACGCGCCGCCGCCGGCTCCGCTGAAGTCGTACGCGGTCTCGGCGTGCTCGACCTGGTCGATGCCGGAGACCTCGTCGTCCTCGCTGACCCTCATGCCCATCGTCTTGTCGATGAGGAGCGCGAGGATCGCGGAGGCGATCAGAGAGTAGGCGAGGACGGCGACGACGCCGACGGCCTGCTTGCCGAGCTGCTCCAGGCCGCCGCCGTAGAAGAGGCCCTTGGCGTCGGACTGGACGCCGCCGGTGGCGAAGAGGCCGACGAGCAGCGAGCCGAGGACGCCGCCGACGAGGTGGACGCCGATGACGTCGAGGGAGTCGTCGTAGCCGAACCTGTACTTGAGGCCGACGGCCATGGCGCAGAGGAGACCGGCGATGACGCCGATGGCGATCGCGCCGAGCGGGCTGACGGCGCCGCCGGACGGGGTGATGGCGACGAGGCCGGCGACCGCGCCGGAGGCGGCGCCCAGGGTGGTGAAGGAGCCGTGGCGGATCTTCTCGTACGCGAGCCAGGCGAGCATGGCGGCGGCGGTGGCGACCTGGGTGTTGACGAACATCACCGCGCCGACGCCGTCGTCGTTGCCGAGCCAGGAGCCGGCGTTGAAGCCGAACCAGCCGAACCAGAGGAGACCGGCGCCGAGCATCACCAGCGGGAGGCTGTGCGGGCGCATCGGGTCCTTCTTGAAGCCGACGCGCTTGCCGATGACGAGGATCACGCCGAGGGCCGCGGCGCCGGCGTTGATGTGGACCGCCGTACCGCCGGCGAAGTCGATGACGCCCATCTCGAAGAGCCAGCCGCCGGCGCCCCAGACCCAGTGGGCGACGGGGAAGTAGACGACGGTGACCCAGAGGGTGATGAAGAGGGCCCAGGCGGTGAACTTGACGCGGTCGGCGAGGGCACCGCTGATCAGGGCCGGGGTGAGGATGGCGAACATCAGCTGGAAGACGGCGAAGACGTACACCGGGATGGTGTAGCCGTCCCAGAGCTCGGTGACGCCGATGCCGCTGAGGCCGACGTAGTCGGACGACCAGCCGATGATCGAGCCCGAGTCGGTGCCGAAGGCGAGGCTGAAGCCGAAGAGCACCCACAGGATCGTCACGATCCCGAGGCTGATGAAGCTCATCATCAGCATGTTGAGGGTGGACTTGACGCGGACCATGCCTCCGTAGAAGAAGGCGAGTGCCGGGGTCATCAGCATGACCAGGGCGGAGCAGATGAGCATGAACCCGGTGTTGGCGGCGGACAGCTCGGGGGCGTCTGCTGCCAGGGTCGTGATGGCTGGTGCCATCGGCGTCTCCTCGTCGTCGAATGCGGCCTGTGCGGGGGCGGGGCCGGCGGGCGGCTGCGGCCGTGAGGGGTGGCCGGTTATGGGCCAGAGATTCGCGCAGGGCGGTTTCCGCCGATGCCGCTCGATGTTTCGGAGCGGTGACGAAGGGGTGGGGCGTGTTACGCGACCGTGAACGGCCGCATCACAGGGAGGTAACGCCCGTATCCTCCGCACGGGAGAAACGGGCCGGGACCGGGCGTCCGTCGCACACGAAACCGGCCGCGCCTGGCGTCCGTGTGACCTTGCGGCGGGGGAGCCGAGTCGGGCAGTACGGGACGTCCGGCGCGGCCGGCGTACGGGTGGCGCAGGGGCGCCGGGTGCCTCAGACCGCTTCGGCGGCCTCGGGGAGCAGCTGGGTCAGCCGGTCGGTGAGGTGGACGACCTCGGCGACGTCGCTGTAGTTGCGGGCGGCGTGGTCGACGGTCTTGCGGAGTCGGGTGTTGACCCGCTCGGAGCGGATGCTGCGGGCGACTCCGAGGGCCTTCTCGGCGAGGACGACGGACTGCTCGGGCTCGCGCTTGAGGAGGTGGACGGTGGCCATGCCGATGAGGTTCAGCGCGTACGACCGCTGGTGGTCGGGGTCCTTCTCGAAGAGCTCGACGGCCCGCTCCATGACGGGCTCGGCGAGCGAGGCGTAGGTCGGGGAGCGCCCGGCGACATAGGCGAGGTCGCGGTAGGAGTGGGAGTTCTCGCCGTTGAGTTCGGCCTCGGAGAAGAAGCCGATCCAGTCGGGCTCGGGCTCGCCGTCGAGGCCGACGTCGGCGAAGGTGTCCTCGGCCATCCGGACGGCCCGCTTGCACTTGGAGGGCTGCCCCATGTTGGCGTAGGCGCGGGCCTCCATCGCATACAGCATGGCCTGGGTGCGCGCGGTGGCGCAGTCCCGACTGCCGTACTGGGCGAGATGGATGAGTTCGAGGGCGTCGTCGGGGCGGCCCAGGTGGATCATCTGGCGGCTCATCGAGGACAGGATGTACGAGCCGAGGGGCTTGTCTCCGGCTTCCTTGGCGGCGTGCAGGGCGAGCACGAAGTACTTCTGGGCGGTGGGCTGGAGGCCCACGTCGTAGCTCATCCAGCCGGCGAGTTCGGCGAGTTCGGCGGCGCAGGTGAAGAGGCGCTTGGCGGTGGCGGCCGGCTGGGGCTCCTGGAGGAGGTCGGTGACCTCGTGGAGCTGGCCGACGACGGCCTTGCGGCGCAGTCCGCCGCCGCACTGGGCGTCCCACTTGCGGAACATGGCGGTGGTGGACTCGAGGAGGTCGAGTTCGATCTCGGAGAGCCGGTTGGGGCGGCGGGCGTCGGCGAGCGGGTCGGGGCGCTCGATGTCGCCCGCGGGGGTGGGGACGAGCCAGCGCTGCATCGGTTCGATGAGGGCGGGTCCCGCGGCGAGCGACAGGGAGGAGCCGAGGAAGCCGCGGCGGGCGAGCATGAGGTCGCTGCGGGAGAACTCACCGAGCAGGGCGACCGTCTGCGGTCCGGCCCAGGGCAGGTCGACGCCGGAGACGGAGGGCGACTGGTGGGCGGTGCGCAGACCGAGGTCCTCGACGGCGACGACGGAGCCGAAGCGCTCGGAGAACAGCTCGGAGAGGATCCTCGGGATGGGCTCGCGCGGCTGCTCGCCGTCGAGCCAGCGCCGGACGCGCGAGGTGTCGGTGGAGATGTGGTGCGCACCCATCTGGCGCGCCCGGCGGTTCACCTGGCGCGCCAGTTCGCCCTTCGACCAGCCGCTGCGCACGAACCACGAACCCAGCTGCTCGTTCGGGCGCTTGCCGGCAGTCGTACCGTCTGCGCCGTTGCCGCCCACAGGAACGCCCCCCATCCACCTGATTGTCTGTCATCCGAACCCCTACCAGAATGCCGCGTCTCGCGGCACCCGTCCGGCGTTCGTGCTCCTTCGAACTGGAAACCGGGTTGCCTCCGGCATACCCGCGTGCGCAAGCGGCCCCGGGGTTCGAGTACCGAAAGTAATCCTACGATCACCCCTCCACGAGGGCGATTCAAGAAACGCCACCATTCGCCACCCCTTCGAATGAACTCGCCGCCCGCGGAACGCGATTCACTTGACATGCGACGAACCGGAGTCGGCGGACGGATGCGCGGAGAGGCGCGCGCACCGGTCCGCACCACCCCGCACACGACCGCGCGCCACCCTCGGCGACGGACCGTGACGAAGGGTGACGAGCGTGCTCCGGGTCGTAACCACCGGCGCGCTCGACCCGTTGGAGGGGACATGGGTTTCACGATCGGCGGCATTCGTGAGATGCGGTCCGGCGCACGCCGCCGCGTTCGCACCACGGAGTGCACAGCGGTGGCCGAGTACACAGGACTGTGGGGCTGGGACGTGGTGCCCGGAGCGCGGGCCGTCTCCGGCCAGTGCTCCTGCGGGGATCCGGCCTGTACGGCCCCGGGGGCACATCCCCTCTCCTTCGCGGAACCGGTCCCGGCCGGCGCCGGCCTCGACGACGCGACCAAGGCGTGGTCGGAGTACCCCGGCGCGGCGCTGCTGCTCCCCGTGGGCCGGGCCTTCGACGTGATCGAGGTCGCCGAGGCCGCGGGCCGCCGGGCGCTCGTCCGGCTCGAGCGCATGGGTCTGCCGCTGGGCCCGGTGTGCGCGACGCCGACCGGCCGTGCGCGGTTCTTCGTGGCCCCCGGAGCGGCGGCGGAGCTTCCGCAGCTGCTCTACCGGATGGGCTGGGACGACGCCGATCTGGATCTGCACTGCCTGGGGCCCGGCACCCATGTCACCGCTCCCCCGTCGGACCTGGGCGGGCTCGGTCCGGTGCGCTGGCTGCGGCCCCCGACGCTGGACACGGCGGGCGCGCCGCCGCAGGCGCGGCTGCTGCTCGGCACGCTGGCGTACATCTGCCATCGCACCCACTTCTGAGCCCCGGTACGCGGAAGGGCCCTCGCCACCCGGCGAGGGCCCTTCCGCGTGTCGTACGAGGCGTCAGTCGCCGATCAGGGCGTCGACGAAGGCGCCCGGCTCGAAGGGCGCCAGGTCGTCCGGGCCCTCGCCCAGGCCGACCAGCTTGACCGGGACGCCCAGCTCGCGCTGGACGGCCACGACGATGCCGCCCTTGGCGGTGCCGTCGAGCTTGGTGAGCACGATGCCGGTGATGTCGACCACCTCGGCGAAGACACGGGCCTGGATCAGACCGTTCTGACCGGTGGTGGCGTCGAGGACGAGCAGGATCTCGTCGAGCGGGCCGTGCTTCTCGACGACGCGCTTGACCTTGCCGAGCTCGTCCATGAGGCCGGTCTTGGTGTGGAGCCGGCCTGCGGTGTCGATGAGGACGACGTCGGCGCCCTCCGCGATGCCCTCCTTGACCGCGTCGAAGGCGATCGACGCCGGGTCGCCGCCCTCCGGGCCGCGGACGGTCCGGGCACCGACGCGCTCGCCCCAGGTCTGGAGCTGGTCGGCGGCGGCGGCACGGAAGGTGTCGGCCGCGCCGAGGACGACGGACTTGCCGTCGGCGACGAGGACCCGGGCCAGCTTGCCGGTGGTCGTGGTCTTGCCGGTGCCGTTGACGCCGACGACCATGACCACGCCGGGCACGTCCGAGGGGCTCTCGGTGTGCACCGTGCGGTCGAAGTCGGGGCCGAGCAGGGTGACGAGCTCCTCGCGGAGCAGCGCGCGCAGTTCCTCGGGGGTGCGGGTGCCGAGCACCCGGACCCGCTCGCGCAGCCGCTCGACGAGCTCCTGGGTGGGAGCGACGCCGACATCGGCCGTGAGAAGGGTCTCCTCGATCTCCTCCCAGGTGTCCTCGTCGAGGTGCTCGCGGGACAGGAGCGTGAGCAGCCCCTTTCCGAGCGAGTTCTGCGAGCGGGCGAGCCGGGCCCGGAGCCGGACGAGACGGCCGGCGGTGGGCTCCGGGATCTCGATCTCGGGCGCCGCGGGCTCGGCGACGACGGGGTCCTCGACGGCGGCCGGCGTCCCGACGGCCTCCTCGGCGGGGAGGGGGACCTCCTCGACCGTGCGGCGTGGTTCCTCCCGCGGCGTCTCCGCCTCCTCGCCGACATGCGGTTCGGCGGGCGGAGCGGTGATGGTCGGCGTGGTGGACGGCGGCTCGGCGGGCGGCAGCTGCTTCTTCTTGCGACCGCTGATCACGAGCCCGCTCGTCACGGCGACCGCGACGACCAGAGCGATGACTACAGCAAGGATGAGTTCCATAACCCGACCAGTATGGCGTGACCTCGCCCGCGTCCCCCCGATCCACCGGCGGGGGCGGGCCCCTCCGGTCCTGACCGGTCCGCCGTTCGGCCGCACGCCGACGGGAAGCGCCCCGGGGCGGAGTCACCACCGGACCGGTGCCGGTCCGGCGCCGGGTGCGGGAGGCGCGCCCGGAGGGCGCCCGGGCCCCTTCTGTGGACTGACGCACCCTTTGCTCGTTAGGGCGCGAATGTACGATGTTCGGACCCCCACACCTTCGTACGGAGTACCCCCATGCCCCACGACGCCTCCGAAGCCGCAGGCGCGACGCACGACGGCGCGATGGAGACCCGCGGTCTCGAGCCCGTCCCCGACGCCGAGCGGACCGGCCGGGTCCGCGAGCTCTTCCCGACCTGGGTCGCGGCCAACATCAGCGTGCTGCTGCTCACGATGGGCGCCGGCCTGATCGTCTTCAACGGCCTGAACTTCTGGCAGGTCCTGGCCGTGGCGGTCGCCGCGCCGGTCCTCTCGTACGGGATCGTCGGCCTGATATCGATCGCGGGCAAGCGGGGCGGGGCGCCCGGGATGGCGCTGTCGCGCGCGGTGTTCGGTCAGCGCGGAAACCTCTTCCCCGGCGCGCTGATCTGGGTGGCCCGGTGGGGCTGGGAGACCATCAACGCCGTCACCGGCGCCTACGCGGTGCTGACCGTGCTCGACCTGCTCTTCGGCGTGAAGTCGAACACGTTCCTCATCGTCGTGACGCTGCTCCTCTTCGTCACCTGCACCTTCCTCGTCTCGGGACTCGGGATCAACGCGCTGCGGGTGTGCAGCAAGTGGTCCACGTACCTCTTCGGCGCCTTCTCGGTGCTCGTCCTGGTCTATCTGGTGGCGAACACCGACTGGTCGGCGGTCTTCGACAAGCCGGCCGGTTCCACGGCGATGATGGTCGCGGGCATCGGCACGATCGCGGCCGGCGGCATCAGCTGGGTCCCCTCGGGTCCCGACTTCACCCGCTACCTGCCCCGCACGGCCTCGTCGCGGGCGATGGTCGGCTCCACGGTCGGCGGCGCCGGGATCGTCGTGCTGCCGATGGTCCTGATGGGCGCGGTCATGGCCGTGTCGACGCCGGACCTGGCCTCGGCGCAGGACCCGGTCTCCTTCATCGGCGAGCTGCTGCCGATGTGGATCTCGGTGCCGTACCTGGTGATCGCCCTGCTCGGGATGCTGCTGATCAACTCGATGTCGATGTACTCGGCCGGGTTCACCGCGCAGACCCTGGGCATCAAGGTCTCGCGCGCCGCGGCGGTCAGCGTCAACGCGCTGATCAGCCTGATCTTCGGCTTCCTGCTCATGGTGGTGGCGACCAGCTTCATCGGCTCGTTCATCTCCTTCCTGACCCTGCTCGCGGTGGCGTTCTCGGCCTGGATCGGCGTCTTCGGCGTGGACATGCTGCGGCGCCGGTCGTACGACGCGGTGGCCCTGATGGACACCACCCGTACGAGCGCGTACTGGTACCGCGGCGGTTTCGCCTGGCAGGCGATGACGGCCTGGGCGGTCGCTCTCCTTGTGGGCCTCCTCTTCACCAGGGTCGACTGGTTCTCCGGTCCGCTCGCCTCCTCCTGGATCGGCGAGAACGGTCTCGGCTGGGCGGCGACCATCGTGGTGGCGGGCGTCCTGTACGGCGTACTGCCGCGCACGCCGGCCCAGGAGGCGGTCGAGCCCGCGGAGTCCGCCGAGGGCCGCGAGACCGTTTCCATCTGACGCCACGTCAGATAACGTCCCCCTTCGCCGGTATCCCACCAGCGGAGGGGGACTTCCCATGCCGTTCAGCGTCGTACGGTTCAACCTCGTCGATCCCCGCGCGACCCCCGAGTCCCTCTCCGCCCGCTACCGGGCCGCCGTCGAGATGGCCGCGTACGCCGACGCGCACGGGGTCGACACCGTGCAGACCGAGGAGCACCACGGGGTCGACAACAACTGGCTGCCGTCCCCCTTCGCCTTCGCCGGGGCGGTCTTCGGCGCGACGAAGCGGATCGCCGTCACGGTCTCGGCGATCATCGGGCCCCTGCACGACCCGCTGCGGCTCGCCGAGGACATCGCCGTCCTCGACCTGCTGAGCGGCGGACGCCTGGTGACGGTGGCGGGGATCGGCTACCGCCCGGAGGAGTACGAGGAGCGCGGGGTCGACTGGGGACGGCGCGGCAAGCTCCAGGACCTGCTCCTGGAGACCCTGCTCACGGCCTGGAGCGGAGAACCGTTCATGTATCAGGGCCGTACGGTACGGGTCACTCCACGACCCTTCACCCAGCCGCATCCGATGCTGCTGGTCGGGGGGTCGTCGCGGGCGGCGGCGCGGCGGGCCGCCCGGCTGGGGCTGCCGTTCTTCCCGAGCGCGCATCTGCCGGAGCTCGAGGCGTACTACCAGGAGCGGTGCGCGGAGTACGGCACGGAGGGCTGGACGATGATGCCGGCCGAGGTGACGCCGCTGCTGCATCCGTCGGAGGACCCGGACCGGACGTGGGCGGAGTACGGCGAGCACTTCCTGCACGAGGCGCGGATGTACGCCTCCTGGCAGTCGAAGGACATCCGCTCGGCGGTGCGGTCGGCGGCGACGACGGTGGCGGAGCTGCGCGCGGAGGGGGTCTACCGGGTCGTCACTCCGGAGGAGTGCCTGGCGCTCGGCCTGGAGAGCCTGGTGCTGCATCCGCTGTGCGGCGGGATGCCGGTGGAGGAGGGGTGGCGCAGCGTGCGGCTGTTCTGCGACGCCGTCCTGCCCCGGCTCACGGCCTGAGGGCGGGGAGCGGAGGGCCGCGGCGTGCGGTCACCCGGCTCACGGTCCGACGGACGGCGCGGGGCCACGGCGTACTGCCCCGGTCCGAGGCGTCGAGGCCTCGGGCCGGGGCAGTTCCGTGGGTGAGGAGAGGGGCAGCGGGGATTAGCCCATCTCCTCCAACGCCTTGCCCTTGGTCTCCTTGACGTACCTGAGCACGAAGGGGATCGAGAGCACGGCGAAGATCGTGTAGATGATGTAGGTGCCGGAGAGGTTCCAGTCCGCGAGGGACGGGAAGCTGGCCGTGATGGCCCAGTTGGCGATCCACTGGGCGGAGGCGGCGACGCCGAGCGCGGCGGCGCGGATCCGGTTGGGGAACATCTCGCCGAGGAAGACCCAGACCACCACGCCCCACGAGAGGGCGAAGAAGAGCACGAAGACATGGGCGGCGACGAGCGCCACGACGCCCTGGGTCTCGGGCAGTTTGCCGTCGACGAGGTCGGCCGAGAACGCCCAGGCCTCGAAGGCGAGGGCGATCGCCATGCCGACGGAGCCGACGAGGGCGAGCGGCTTGCGGCCGACGCGGTCGACCAGGACCATCGCGATCACGGTGCCGACGATGTTGACGATCGACGTGGTGAACGAGTAGAAGAACGAGCTCGACGGGTCGATCCCGACGGACTGCCAGAGGGTCGCGGAGTAGTAGAACGCGACGTTGATGCCGACGAGCTGCTGGAAGACCGAGAGGCCGATGCCGACCCAGACGATGGGCAGCAGCTTGAAGCGGGAGCCGGCGGTGAACAGGTCCTTGAAGGTGGACTTGTGCTCGCTGCGCATGGCCTTGTCGATCTCGGCGACGCGGTGGTCGAGGTCGACGCCGCTGCCCTCGACCTCGGCGAGGACCTCCTTGGCCCGGTCGACCTTGCCGACCGAGATGAGGAAGCGGGGGGACTCGGGGATGGCGAAGGAGAGCACGCCGTAGAGGACGGCGGGCACGACCATCACGCCGAGCATCCACTGCCAGGCCTCGAGACCGCCGATCTCGCCGCGCTGGTCGCCGTCGGCCAGCTGGAGGATGCCGTAGTTGACCAGCTGGGAGATGGCGATGCCGATGACGATCGCGGCCTGCTGGAAGGAACCGAGGCGGCCGCGGTAGGCGGCGGGGGCGACCTCGGCGATGTACGCGGGGCCGATGACGGAGGCCATGCCGATGGCGAAGCCGCCGATGACCCGCCAGAACGCAAGGTCCCAGAGGGCGAAGGGCAGCGCGGAGCCGACGGCGCTGACGGCGAAGAGCACCGCGGAGATCTGCATGCAGCGGATGCGGCCGATGCGGTCGGCGATCCGGCCGGCGGTGGCGGCGCCGATGGCGCAGCCGATCAGGGCGATGGCGATGACCTGGGCGAGGGTGCCGGAGCCGATGTCGTAGCGGTCGCGGATCGCCTCGACGGCACCGTTGATGACGGAGCTGTCGTATCCGAAGAGGAAACCGCCCATCGCGGCGGAGGCCGTGATGAAGATGACGTGGCCGAGGTGGTCCGGGTGGGCGGCTCGGCCTTCGGAAGGCGGCGGCGTGGGCGCCTGCGCGGTGTGGGGCACATGGACTCCTCGGTGGGGGGCAAGCCCTTCCAGTGGCGCACAACTTCACGCCGCCCACCACGTGAAGGTAAAAGCAACGTTGCAGAGACTATGCCTTCAAGTTTCTAAGTCAATAGGCGATGTCATGTGACTTAATCAGCACTGCGAGGTGGGTTGAGTTCAACACTTGAAGAGAAGGTCGAATCTCGGGCTCAGCGAAGCCGCTGGCTGATCACCTTCGAGACGCCGTCCCCCTGCATGGACACGCCGTACAGCGCGTCCGCGACCTCCATGGTCCGCTTCTGGTGGGTGATCACGATCAGCTGCGAGGACTCCTGGAGCTCCTGCATGATCCGGATCAGCCGCTGGAGGTTGGTGTCGTCGAGCGCCGCCTCGACCTCGTCCATCACGTAGAACGGGCTGGGGCGGGCCTTGAAGATCGAGACCAGCAGCGCCACGGCCGTCAGCGAGCGCTCGCCGCCGGAGAGCAGCGAGAGCCGCTTGACCTTCTTGCCGGGCGGGCGGGCCTCCACCTCGACGCCGGTGGTGAGCATGTTGTCGGGGTCGGTGAGCACGAGCCGGCCCTCGCCGCCGGGGAAGAGCCGCGAGAAGACGCCCTCGAACTCACGGGCCGTGTCCCGGTAGGCCTCGGTGAAGACCTGCTCGACCCGCAGGTCGACCTCCTTCACGACCTGAAGCAGATCGGTCCGGGTCTTCCTCAGGTCCTCCAGCTGCTCGGAGAGGAAGCGGTGCCGCTCCTCCAGGGCCGCGAACTCCTCGAGGGCCAGCGGGTTGACCTTGCCGAGCTGGTGGTACGCCCGTTCGGCGGCCTTGAGGCGCTTCTCCTGCTCCGAACGGATGAAGGGGCGCGACTCGTCGAGCTCCGCGGAGTCGGTGCCCCTCGGCGAGTCCGTGCCCTTCGGGGAGTCCGTGCCCTCCGTCGCCTCGACGGTCGGCGACGCCGGCACGGGCTGGTCCGGGCCGTACTCGGCGACCAGCGCGGTCGCCTCCACGCCGAACTCCTCCAGGGCCTTCGACTCCAGCTGTTCGATCCGCAGCCGCTTCTCCGCGCCGAGAACCTCGCCCCGGTGCACGGAGTCGGTCAGCTTGTCGAGTTCCGCCTTGAGGTCGCGGCCCCGGTTCCGGGCGGCCGTCAGGCCCTCCTCCCGGTCGGCCCGCGCCGCCTGCGCCACCACACGCTCCCGCTCGGCGCGGACGAGCGACACCTCGATGTGGGC
Organism: Streptomyces sp. NPDC056480; assembly: GCF_042795405.1. Classification (NCBI taxonomy): domain Bacteria; kingdom Bacillati; phylum Actinomycetota; class Actinomycetes; order Kitasatosporales; family Streptomycetaceae; genus Streptomyces; species Streptomyces sp. NPDC056480. Next base: position 15,730 of record NZ_JBHTSA010000079.1, read on the forward strand.
CAGCAGGCTCCGGGCGCCGGCGGCGACCGCGCCCGCGACCCGCTCCTCGTGGCGCAGCCGGGCGCGGCGCTGCTCGGCACGCGCGCGTGCCTCCCGTTCGGCGCGGGCGGCCCGGTCGAGCGAGTCGGCCCGCCCGGCGAGCCCCTTGACCCGCTCCTCGTGGGTACGGACCTGGAGGCGGGCCTCCATCTCGGTCTGGCGCGCGTTGGATCCGTCGATGGCGAGCCGGTCGCGGGTGGCGGTGTCGGGTTCCTCGTCCCCGCCCTCCCCGAAGGCCGCGGCCTCCTGGGCCACAAGGAGCCGTTCGGCGAGTTCCTCCGCCTCGGCGGTCGCCTTCTCCAGGGCCTCCCGGGCGCGGGCGGCGGCGGCCGCGGTCCGCTCGGCCTCCCCCGCCGCTCCCCTGGCCTGGCCGGCGAGCCGGCCGAGTTGCTGGGCGACGGCGGACTTCTCGCGTTCGGCTGTACGGCGAAGGGCGTCGAGTTCCTCGACGAGCGCGGCGGCCGTACGGCGCCGCTCGTCGGCCCGGCGCTTGGCGTCCGCCGACTCCTCGCACCGTACGGCGAGTTCGGCGAGCTCGGTGGCGGCCTCGTCGACCGAGGCCTGGACTTCGAGGAGGCTGGGCGCGCCCGCGGAGCCGCCCTGGGCGAAGTGCGCCCCGAGCAGGTCGCCTTCCAGGGTGACGGCGGTCGCCGCGGGACGGCTCCTGACGAGGTCGGCGGCCTGGTCCAGGTCGTCGACGACGACGACTCCGGCGAGCAGACGACGGACGGCCGCCATGAGCTCTTCGGGCCCCCGGACGAGGTCGGCGGCGTACGGGTGCCCCTCGGTCGCCGAGGCCCCGTCCTCTCCGGAGCGGTCCGGTTCGGGGGCTCCGGTCAGGAGCAGGGACGCGCGGCCGGCGTCCTGCTTGCGGAGCAGCCGGAGGGCTTCGGCGGCGGCGGACGGGCCGGTGGCGGCGACCGCGTCGGCCGCGGCGCCGAGGGCGGCGGCGAGGGGGATCTCGTATCCGGGGGTGACGGTGAGGAGTTCGGCGGCAGGGCCGAGGAGTCCGCTGAGTCCGGCGGTCAGCAGCGCTCCCGTGCCGTCCTTGCGGCGCAGTCCGAGGGCGAGGGCGTCGTGCCGGGCCTGGGTCGCGGCGCGGCGGCGCTCGGCGGTGGCGGCGGCCTCGCGGGCGATGCCGAGCGCGGCCTCGGCGTCGGCCAGTTCGCGGCGGGCGGCCTCGTAGCGCTCGCCGTGCTCGGTGTCCGCGGCGTCGAGGCCGTCGACCTCGGCCTTGAGCTGCTCGTACTCCTCCTGGGCGGTGACCGCCCGCTCCCCCGCCTCGTCGCGGGCGGCGTCGAGCCGGTCGATCTCGGCCTGCGCGGAGGCGGCACGCGAGCGGGCGGCGTTGACCTGGCCGTGAAGACGGGCGAGGCCCTCACGCCGGTCGGCGAGGGCGCGGGCCAGGTCCTTGAGACGGCGCTCCTCGGACGCGAGCGCCTGTTCGAGATCGGCGCGGTGGGCGACGGTGTCCTCCAGGGCGCGCTCGGCCGCCTCCAGGGCGGCTTCCAGCTCCGCCTCCTGCTCGCGGACGCGGGCCGCCTCGCGCTCCAGGTCCTCCGGGTCGCGGCCGCGGCGTTCCTCGGCGGGTGCGGCGGTGGCGCTCTTCACGCGCGCGTCGGCCAGGGAGACCGTGCCGCGGACGCGTTCGGCGAGCTGGGAGAGGGCGTACCAGTTCTGCTGGGCGCGTTCGAGGCGGGGCACGAGCGCGCGTGCCTCGGCCTCGAGGGTGGCCTCGCGGGCGAGCGCGGTCCGCAGTTCGGCCTCGGTGGCCTCCTTGCGGGCGAGCAGGGCCGCTTCGTCGGCGACCTCGGCGGTGAGGGCCCGCTGCAGCTGGACGAGGTCGTCGGCGAGGAGGCGGAGCCGGGCGTCGCGCAGGTCGGCCTGGATGACGACGGCGCGGCGGGCGACGGCGGCCTGCCGGCCGAGGGGCTTGAGCTGGCGGCGCAGTTCGTCGGTGAGGTCCTGCACGCGCGCGAGGTTGGCCTGCATCGCGTCGAGCTTCCGCAGCGCCTTCTCCTTGCGCTTGCGGTGCTTGAGGACTCCGGCGGCCTCCTCGATGAAGGCGCGGCGGCCCATCGGGTCGGCGTGCAGCACGGAGTCGAGCTGCCCCTGGCCGACGATGACGTGCATCTCGCGTCCGATGCCGGAGTCGGAGAGCAGGTCCTGGAAGTCGAGCAGCCGGCAGGTGTCGCCGTTGATCTGGTACTCGCTGCTGCCGCCGCGGAACATGATGCGGGTCAGCGTGACCTCGGCGTAGTCGATGGGCAGCGCGCCGTCGGAGTTGTCGATGGTGAGGGACACCTCGGCACGGCCGAGCGGGGGGCGCCCGGTCGTGCCGGCGAAGATGACGTCCTCCATCTTGCCGCCGCGCAGCGACTTGGCGCCCTGCTCGCCCATGACCCAGGACAGGGCGTCCACGACATTGGACTTGCCCGATCCGTTGGGGCCCACGACACAGGTGATTCCCGGTTCGAACCGCAGCGTGGTGGCCGAGGCGAACGACTTGAATCCGCGGAGGGTCAGGGCCTTGAGGTGCACGCCCGGGACTCTACCGGGGGTCGTGCGTTTCACCCGCGAACGTGTAGGGCAGATCCTCGGGTGAGGAGGGGTGGGACGGGAGGGGAACGGCGGGTGAAAGAAAGAAGGGACGCCGAAGCGCCCCTTGCATGTCTGCTCTGCCGGCGTGAGTGTTCAGTTGGCTCGACCGGCATGAGTGTTCATGCGGCTGTGCCGGCGTGAGTGGTTCCCACCTGGCCCCTCGGGGCTGGGTTGTCAGGTGAGCGCAGGCTCCGCCTGGGGTACGTCGAGGTCGATGCTGTTCAGCAGTGACTCTCCCTGGTGCTGAGCGGCGGCAGCGGCAAGCGAGTCGTTCTCGGACTGGATCCGTACCAGCTCGGATTCCAGGTCCTGGACGCGCTGCTGAAGCCGTCGCATCTCGGCGAGGAGTCGCGGGTCGGAGCCGCCGACGTAACCGAGAAGCGCCTTTGCCATGATGGATGGTCCTCCACAATGAGTGACCGACCGAAGCGGTTGGGTCGTGAGGGATTTCGCACCCGCGGTGCTCGGCAGTACTGCTTGTCGTGCCGGTTCCACTGCCAAACAGCTAAGGTGCGCGGGGCTTCCAGAGTCTCACCAAAAAGTTTGACGGTCAACACGATCACGCCCCGTTTGAAGGGCCGACCGAGGAGTCCCGGGCCGCTCAGCGGGCGGCGGGGCCTCATGAACTCGGTGCCTCAGGGCGTCGCGATCATCCTTACCCGGCAGCCTTCCATGACGGGCGCTCCTTGGCAACCACCAGGCGGTTTCCCCGCCACCCGGCTGTTACCGCGCGTCCTTTCGAGGCCCCTCTCGGTCACCGGAGAGGGTGTCGGAGAGTGATCGTCAGCGGATGGCGAAGCCGTCGTAACCACCGCGCGGGGTGGCCCAGATCTCAGTGACGCCGTCCACGCGCCCGGGTGTGTCGGAGGAGTGCAGCCAGGCGAGCAGACGGTGGCAATTCTCACGCGCCCCTTCGGCCACCACCTGCACCCGGCCGTCGTCGAGGTTCAGGGCGAAGCCCACGAGGCCGCCGATCTCCAAAGCGTTTGCCCTGGTGAACCAGCGGAAGCCAACTCCCTGTACCCGGCCGCGTACCCAGGCGGTCATCCGAACGTCGTCACTCATGCCTGCACGCTAACGGGCCGATTGCCAGATGAGCACATCGCCCCCGCCCCGCATGGACTACAGTCCCGACCGAACACGCCTCACCCGTTCGGACCCGCCCTGTTCGACCGCCGGTCCGAAACGGTACCGACAGCAAAGATCAGCAAAGGCCGCAGGGCCGGCACAGGACCACAGCAGGACCAGCAAGAGGAAGGCAGACCAGATGGGACGCCACCGTCGCGCCGGAGCCGCACCCGCCGCAGAAGACTACGCGGACGGCTCGGACCGCCGTCACAGGGGTATCCGCCGCAAGCGGCGCCCCGTGCGCACCGGCCTGCTCGGAGCCTCCGCCGCCGTCGCGGTGGGCGCCATCGCCGTCGCCTCGGGCCTGGTGCCCGGCGGGGACACCTTCACGGTCGGCAGCGCGGGAACGAGCGAGCGCCCGAGCCAGGCCCGGCAGGCGCCGGAGCTGACGACGCAGGGCGGGTCCACGCAGACCCCCACCGCCGACTCGGGCAGCACGCGTCCGAGCACGAGGGCGAGCGCCGGAACGAACAAGGGCAAGACGGCCTCGCCGTCGGCGACCCCGTCCACGAAGCCGACCCCGAAGGCGACGCCGACCCCGTCGAAGGCGCCGACCAAGGCCCCGACGAAGGCACCGACCAAGCCGCCGGCTCCTCGGAAGACCACGGCCGCGCCCACCACGAAGGCCCCCGCGCCGAAGCCGGAGCCGAAGCCCGACCCGACGACCGAGGCCCCGGTCGAGACGACCGCGGCCCCCTCCACCGCCGACCGCGGCCAGGCCGCCGAGGCGGAGGTCGTCCGCCTGGTCAACGCCGAGCGCGCCAAGGTGGGCTGCTCCCCCGTGAGCGCGGACGCCCGGCTCGCCGCACTGGCCGGGGCGTTCAGCTCGGACATGGCGGCCCGCGGCTTCTTCGACCACACGGACCCGGACGGGGCCACCCCGTGGGCGCGCGCCGAGAAGGCGGGCATCACGGGCCTCGGCGGCGAGAACATCGCCCGCGGCCAGGCCGACGCGGCGGCCGTGATGGAGTCCTGGATGAACAGCGACGGTCACCGCGCCAACATCCTGAACTGCGACTTCACCACCCTGGGCGTAGGAGTCCACTTCGCCGACGGCGGCCCCTGGTGGACCCAGGACTTCGGTTACTGAGTTTCAGCAGGTCAGAACCCTGCGCATGCGTGTGGGCCGCCCCGGCCGCGACCGTCGCCTGGGGCGGCCCACTCTGCGTCCCGGGGCCCCGGCCTAGCGGCCGTAGAGGTGCTCCCGCACCAAGGGGTCGTTCTCCAGGATGAAGTCCGAGACCTTCCAGAAGTCGCTCAACAGCGGGTGCTGAAGCGCCGCCTCCCGGTCGAGCTTGCGCCCGAACAGCGGGCCGTCCGGATGCGCGAGGCCTGCGCTCACCACGGTCGACGCGGGGGACGTCTGCCCCCGCACGGGCCCCACCCGGCAACCGAAGGCAACGTGATCGGCCCATTCGCCCGGACCGCCGCCCCAGGTACCGAAGATGACATCGATCCACGCGTCGTGGTCCCGATCGGTGTGGTGGTAGCAGTCGGCGAAATAGACGGCGTACGGGGCACCGTCCGCATAGACGAAGTCCCAGGCCCGCTCCTTGGGGGCATCGCAGCAGTCGCAGGTGAACTCACGGGTCTGACGGGCGTCAGGGCTAAAGGTCAGCAGCATGTCGGCCATCATGCGCGACGCCGTGACCTCGGATTCCAGCGGGCACGGACGCGTGGACGGGCCGACGCGGATCAAGTCGGAAAAGGGCCCGTCACCTTCCGGTGGCGGGCCCTTTCGCGTGCGTCGCGGCGCGGACCTCAGGCGGCGGACCTGCCCGCCGCGAAGGTGCGGGCCGTCAGGGCGACGCGGCGGCCGAGGTGTTCGGCGGTGGCGATGTCGGCCTTGTGGACGCCCTCGGGGCCCAGGTCGGCCGGGGTCTGACCGGCGGCGCCGGAGAAGAAGCCGAGGCGGTTGATGTCGTTCTCGGAGGCCTCGCTGGTGTTCCAGCCGGGCTTGAGGCCGAGGTTGACCCAGTGCATGCCGTGCTGGCCGGCGAGGATCTGGAAGAACTGCAGGGTGTGCAGCTTGTCGCCGCTCTTGGAGCCGGAGTTGGTGAAGCCGGCGGCGAGCTTGTCCAGCCAGGCGTCGGCGAACCAGCGCTTCGAGGAGTCCTCGGCGAACCGGTGGAAGGCGCCGGAGGCCGTGCCCATGTAGGTCGGGGAGCCGAAGACGATCGCGTCGGAGGCGTCGAGCAGCTCCCACTCGGCCTCGGTGATCCCGTCGACCTTGATCAGGTGCACGGTGGCGCCCGCGTCGGCAGCACCGTCGCGGACGGCCTCGGCCAGGACCGCGGTGTGGCCGTAGCCGGAGTGGTAGGCGATGGAGACGACGGGGGTGGTCACAAGGGGCTCCTCGAACGAGAACAGGTCGGCGAACAGATCGGCGAACAGGCCTGAGGACAGGTCTGAGAACAGGTCTGTGGGGACGCCCAGAAGTAGAGCACTAACTTTTCGACAGCGCAACCCAGCAGTTAGCGCACGCCTGGCAGTGAGCGCTGTGCGGGAGTACGGTGGAGGGCATGACTGACGACCTCGCCTACGACGTGTTCGCACGCGCCTGCCCCTCGCGCGGCACGCTGGAGCACGTGACGGGCCGATGGGGCAGCCTGACCCTCGGCGCCCTGTACGACGGGACGTTCCGGTTCAACGAACTGCGGCGCCGGGTCGACGGCGTGAGCGAGAAGATGCTGTCGCAGACCCTGCACGCGCTGGAGCGCGACGGGCTCGTCCATCGCGAGGCACAGCCGACGAATCCGCCGCGGGTCGACTACCGGCTCACCCCGCTCGGCCGTGAGATCGCGGAGCGGCTGATCGGCCTGATCGAACTGGTCGAGGGGCGCATGCCCCAGGTCGAAGCGGCCCGGGAGAACTACGACGCGGAGCGGGCGACCCCGGTCGGCGCCTGATCATCTGACTCTCGGATCCCCGGACACGCGCGCGGCCTCATGCGCGTGCCTCAGGCGTTCGCGCGCCTCAGGCGTTCGCGCGCCGTCAGGCGTTCGCGCGCGGCGGTCGCTGGCAGCGCGGGCAGAAGTAGCTGGAGCGGTTCATCCACGCGCGGCGCCGCATCGGCGTACCGCAGCGGTGACAGGGCTCGTCCTCGCGCCCGTAGGCGTCGAGCGAGCGGTCGAAGTAGCCGGATTCGCCGTTGACGTTCACGTACAGGCTGTCGAAGCTGGTCCCGCCGACGTCGAGGGCCGCGTTCATCACGTCCCGGACGTGCCCGAGGAGTTCGGCAGAACGAGGGCGCGTGAGGGTCGCGGTCGGCCGGTCGTAGTGCAGCCGGGACCGCCAGAGCGCCTCGTCGGCGTAGATGTTGCCGACGCCGCTGATCAGCGACTGGTCGAGCAGCGCCCGCTTGACCGTCGTACGGCGCAGCCGCAGCGCGCTCTGGAAGGCGGCGTCGTCGAACTCGGGGTCCAGCGGATCGCGGGCGATGTGCCCGATGACGTCCGGCAGCCCGTCGGGGGTCTGGTCGTGGAGCGAGAGTCCGCCGAAGGTGCGCTGGTCGACGAACCGGAGCTCGGTGCCGGCCGTGCCCGCGACGGAGTCGCTGTCGGATGGCGCGAAGCGGATCCGGATGCGGAGGTGCTTCTCGTCCTCGGCGTCCTCCGGCTGGACGAGCAGCTGCCCGCTCATGCCGAGGTGCCCGAGGACGGAGGTGCCGGTCTCCGCGAGCGGCAGCCAGAGGTACTTGCCCCGGCGGCGCGCCACCTCGAACCGCTGCCCCTTCAGCCGGGCCGCGAAGTCCTCGCCGCCCGCCGGATGACGTCGTACGGCCCTGGGGTGCAGCACCTCGACCTCGGTCACGGTCCGTCCGGCGACCCAGCGCTCAAGACCCCGCCGTACGACCTCGACCTCGGGCAGCTCGGGCACGGGACTCCTCCGGACGTACGGCTTCGACGGCGGTTCAACCCTACCGGGGCCGGCCCGCGAGAAGGACGGGAGGGAGAGACGAGAAGCGGGCGGGAGAAGACGAGAACCCCGCCCGTGGGCGGGGTTCTCGGGAAGCGAGAGGGTGCGGCCGTCAGGCCGACGCCCGGTGGGCGGTCGGAGAGGGGTCGGCGACCTCTCCCGTTCCCGCCTCGGCCGCGGCCTTCGCCGCCGCCGCGCGTTCGTCCGCGGCCGCGCGAATCGCGCGCCACGCGGACTCCGCCGCCTGCTGTTCCGCTTCCTTCTTGCTGCGGCCGGTGCCGGTGCCGTACGAGACACCACCGACGCGGGCGGCAGCAGTAAAGGTCTTCTCGTGGTCCGGGCCCTCTTCGGAGACGAGGTACTCCGGAACGCCCAGACCCTCGGCCGCGGTGAGCTCCTGGAGACTGGTCTTCCAGTCCAGGCCGGCACCGAGGTTCGAGGACTTCTCGATCAGCGGGTCGAAGAGCCGGTGCACCAGCTCGGACGCCGCATCGAGGCCCTGGTCGAGATAGACCGCGCCGATCACCGCTTCAAGGGTGTCGGCGAGGATGGACGCCTTGTCCCGGCCGCCCGTGCCCTCTTCGCCCCGGCCGAGCCGGATGAAGGAGCCGAGTTCGAGTTCGCGCCCCACGTCCGCCAGCGCACGCGAGTTGACCACCGCGGCCCGCAGTTTGGCCAGCTGGCCTTCCGGCAGGTCGGGGTGGGTCCGGTACAGCGTGTCCGTGACCACCAGGCCGAGCACGGAGTCCCCGAGGAACTCCAGCCGCTCGTTGGTGGGCAGACCGCCGTTCTCGTACGCGAACGAACGGTGGGTCAGCGCACGCACCAGAAGGGCGGACTCGAGCTGATAGCCGAGCCGCCCTTCCAGAAGCGTGTGGGACGAGGCATGGTCCGTCTTGTCGTCCGTCTTGCGGGACTCAGACATTGCGCCTCTCACCAGCCCAATCAGACCGAGAGGACCTGGCGCTTGTTGTAGGTGCCGCAGCTCGGGCACGCGATGTGCTGCAGCTTCGGCTCCTGGCAACGCTCACACGAAACCAGGGTGGGGACCGCAGCCTTCCACTGCGACCGGCGGTGGCGCGTGTTGCTGCGCGACATCTTCCGCTTCGGAACAGCCACGGCTACTTCTCCTGCTTCTCGGCGGCGCTTCGGACGTCCCCGTCAGAGGCTTTGCCGCTCATGTTGTCCTTCTCATCGGTTCCCAGCGAACCGGCGAGTCCCTGCAGTGCCGCCCAACGAATGTCGACGGCGTCATGGTGGTGGTCCGGGTTCTCGTTCAGGTTGGTTCCACACTCGGAACACAGGCCTGCACAGTCCTCCCGGCACACCGGCTGCATCGGCAGTGCGAGCACCACCGCATCACGCAGCACGGGTTCGAGGTCGAACATGCCGTCCTCGAGGGGGATCATGTCCTCGTCTGCCTCGGCTTCGTCGTCCGCGGCCGCCTTGGAGCGGCCCCGGTCGTCGGAGTCGGGGTACGAGAACATCTCCTGGAAGTCCACATCGAGCTCCAGCTCGACGGGCTCCAGACACCTTACGCACTCCCCCTCGGCCGATGCACGGGCGGTGCCTGTGACAAGCACCCCTTCCATGACCGACTCAAGACGGAGATCGATTTCCACCGGAGCGCCCTCGGGCACTCCGATCACTCCTTCGACGCCCAGGTCCCTGGGGGCCTCGATCGAACGCGAGAGCCGCTGGAGGGCACCAGGACGCCGCCCCAGCTCGTGTGTGTCGAACACGAGGGGGTTGCGGTGGTCGAGGCGCGTGCTCAGGGCTCTTCCTGCTTTCGAATCGTGCTGCGTCGAGAAGGCCGCCAGACGTGGGCAGCATGGATCGCGGAGATACGCGCGACCGAAGAGCCAGGATACTGGACGCTTCGCTCAGGGCCCAATCCGGGCCTTGGGGTCTTACCGACCCCGCGCTACTGCCCCTGTTCGTAGCGGCGCAGCTGCTCCAGGTCGATCATGCTCGTGTCGAAGAAGCTCGTCTCGTCGAGCGCGGCCCCCTGCTGCTGGTGACCCTGCGGGTGGCCCTGCTGCTGGACGGGCTGCTGGTACGCGTACGGGTCCTGCTGCTGGTAGCCGTACGGGTCGGCGTGCTGCGGCTGCTGGTACGCGTACGGGTCGGGCTGCTGCTGGACCTGCTGGTAGCCGGCGTACGGGTCGGGCTGCTGCACCTGCTGGTAGGCCGCGTACGGGTCGGGCTGGGGCTGGGACTGCTGCTGGGCGGGGATCTGGACCGGTTCGGGGTCCGAGAGCTCCGCGAGTCCGGCCAGGTAGTCGGAGTCGCTGGTGTGCACGGAGGCGCCGAGGCCGTCCTGGGCGGCCATGTGCTCGCCCAGGGCGTCGGTGGCGATCCGGCCGTGCAGCTTCTGCCGGCCGCGTCCGACGGCCTCGAGGGTCTTGCTGAGCACCGCCTCGAAGGCGCCGAGCTTGGCGTCGACGTACTCGTCGGCCCGGTGGATCAGGGTCTGCGGGTCGGCGCTGTACTCGGGGGCGTCCTCGTCCGCGTAACCGTTCTGGTCGAGGCCGGGGCCCCGGCCGAGGAGCTTCTCGCGGCCCCGGTCGACGGAGCCGATCGTCTTGTTGAGGACGACCTCGAAGTTCGCCAGCTTGGAGTCGACGTAGTCGTCGGCCTCGGCGCGGACCTCCTCGGCCTCGCGGCGGGCCTCGGAGAGGATCCGGTCGGCCTCCTCCTGCGAGAGCCGGGCGACCTGGGTGTCGGAGACGATCGAGCCGCGTTCGGCGTGGGCGGCCTCGATGATCCGCTCCGCCTCCTGGCGGGCCTGCTCGACCATGTGCTCGCGGCCGCCGATCAGCTCCTGGGCCTGCGCGAGGGAGCCGGGCAGGGCCTCCCGCACCTCTTCGAGCAGGGCGAGCAGCTCGGCGCGGTTGACCACGCAGGATGCCGACATGGGCATGGAGCGGGCGCCCTGCACGGTCGCGACGATCTCGTCGAGCTTCTTCTGTACGTCCACCGGGTGCTCGCCACTCTCTACAGCTGGATGGAGACGGACGGGACGACTGTAAGGGCAGTCGGCGCCCGTCCGACACCGGGTGACGGAGCGTCAGCGGCGGTGGCCGCGCGTCACTTCTGCGCCAGGCGCTCGGTGAGCCGGCCGAAGACCGCCGGGGGCACCAGGTGGGAGACGTCGCCGCCCCAGGCCGCGACCTCCTTGACCAGCGAGGACGACAGGAAGCTGTAGGTCGGGTTGGTGGGGACGAAGAGGGTCTCCACGCCCGTGAGGCCGTTGTTCATCTGGGCCATCTGCAGCTCGTAGTCGAAGTCGCTGACCGCGCGCAGTCCCTTGACGATCGCGGGGATGTCGCGCTGCTTGCAGAAGTCGACGAGCAGTCCGTGGAAGGACTCCACCTCGACGTTGCCGAAGTCGGCGGTCACCTCGCGGATCAGCTCGATCCGCTCGTCGACCGTGAACAGGCCCTTCTTCGACTGGTTGATCATCACCGCGACATGTACGACGTCGTACAGCTTGGAGGCGCGGGCGATGATGTCGAGGTGTCCGTTGGTGATGGGGTCGAATGACCCCGGACAGACGGCGCGGCGCAACTTGGGTCCCTCGCTCTCCGGTCCGGTCATCGTGCGTCTTCGCACGTAGAGGCGGCGCGACCGTACCAAAACGTTCCCTCGCCGTAACGACGGGCCCGCAGTGGTTCGAAACCGGCCGGCCAGCCGAATTCTCCGCCTCTGGTGCTGCGCTCCACGGTGACGAGAGCGTCGTCCGCGAGCCAGCCCCCCGAGCGGAGTGTGAGGAGTATCTCGCGAAGATCCTCGTCGGTGACGGCGTACGGCGGGTCGAGGAAGACCAGGTCGTACGGGTCGGCGGGCGCCGGTCCCGTGACGATCTGCTCCGCTTTGCCGGTGCGGAGTTCGGCGCCCGGGAGGCCGAGCGAGGCGATGTTCTCCCGGATGGTGCGCGCGGCGCGCGGTTCGGCCTCGACGAGAAGGGCGTGGGCGGCTCCCCGGGAGAGCGCTTCGAGGCCGACGGCGCCGGATCCGGCGTACAGGTCGGCGACCCTGGCCCCGTCGAGGGTGCCGAGGAAGGCGCCCCAGGTGGAGAAGAGGCCTTCGCGCGCCCGGTCGGAGGTGGGGCGGGTGCCGTTGCCGGGCGGCACGGCCAGGCGGCGCCCGCCGGCGGTGCCGGCGATCACGCGAGTCATCGGTGTCCTCGTCCTGCGTCGTCCAGTGCGTACGTCTCAGGATATGACCGCGGTCCACACCGCGCGGTCAGCCCTTCTCCAGGTACTCCTCCCGGTCCTTGTCGAGCAGGGCGTCGAGCGCGGTGCGCAGGCCCGGGTGGGCGGTGAGGTCCGGGTCGGCGAGGACGAGGGCGGTGGCCTCCTCGCGGGCGGCGGCGATGACCTCCTCGTCGTCGATGACGGTGAGCACCCGCAGGGAGGAGCGGACGCCGGACTGGGCCTGGCCGAGGACGTCGCCCTCGCGTCGCTGTTCGAGGTCGATGCGGGAGAGCTCGAAGCCGTCCAGGGTGGCGGCGACGGCGGCGAGGCGCTGGCGGGCGGGGGTGGCCTCGGGCATCTCGCTGACGAGGAGGCAGAGGCCGGGTGCCGAGCCACGGCCGACGCGGCCGCGGAGCTGGTGGAGCTGGGAGACGCCGAAGCGGTCGGCGTCCATGATCACCATGGCGGTGGCGTTGGGGACGTTGACGCCGACCTCGATGACGGTGGTGGCGACGAGGACGTCGAGCTCGCCCGCGGCGAAGCGGCGCATGACGTCGTCCTTGTCGTCGGGGTGCATGCGGCCGTGCAGGACGGCGATCCGGAGTCCGGTGAGGGGCCCGGTGCTGAGCTTCTCCGCGACGTCGAGGACCGCGAGCGGCGGGCGCTTCTCGGCCTCGTCCTCCGCGGACGCCTTCGCCTTCTTCTTCTGGTCCTCCTCGTCGCCGATGCGGGGGCAGACCACGTACGCCTGGTGGCCCTTCCCGACCTCCTCGCGGACCCGTTCCCACGCGCGCGTGAGGAAGTGCGGCTTGTCGGCGGCGGGCACGACATGGGTGGCGATCGGGGAGCGTCCGGCGGGCAGCTGGTCGAGGACGGAGGTCTCCAGGTCGCCGAAGACGGTCATGGCGACCGTGCGCGGGATGGGGGTGGCGGTCATCACCAGGAGGTGCGGGGGCTGCTTCCCCTTGCCGCGGAGGGCGTCGCGCTGCTCGACGCCGAAGCGGTGCTGCTCGTCGACGACGACCAGGCCGAGGTCGTGGAACTGGACCTTGTCCTCGATCAGCGCGTGGGTGCCGATGACGAGGCCCGCCTCGCCGGTGACCAGGTCGAGGAGGGCCTGCCGGCGGGCCGCGGTGCCCATGGAGCCGGTGAGCAGGACGACCTTGGTGGCCCGGTCGGCGCCGCCGAGCATCCCTCCCTCGGCGAGCTCCCCCATCATCTCGGTGACGGAGCGGTGGTGCTGCTGGGCGAGGACCTCGGTGGGGGCGAGCATGGCGGCCTGCCCCCCGGAGTCGACGACGGCGAGCATGGCGCGCAGCGCGACCATCGTCTTTCCGCTGCCGACCTCGCCCTGGAGGAGTCGGTGCATGGGGTGGTCGGTGGCGAGGTCGTCGAAGATCTCCTTGGAGACCTTCCGCTGGCCGTCGGTGAGGGTGAAGGGGAGCTTGGCGTCGAAGGCGTCGAGGATGCCCTCGGGGACGGGCCGGCGGGCGACGGCGGGGAGCTGGGTGTCGGCGTGCCGGCGGCGGGCGAGGGCGACCTGGAGGACGAAGGCCTCGTCCCACTTGAGGCGCTCGCGCGCGAGCGCGATGTCGGCCTTGGTGCGGGGCCGGTGGATGAGCCGGAGGGCGTCGGGGAGCTCGGCGAGTCCGCGGCCCTCGCGCAGGGCGTCGGGCAGCGGGTCGACGGCGTCGACGGCGCTGGGCAGGACGGCGTCGACGGCCTTGGCGATCTTCCAGGACTCCAGCTTGGTGGTCGCCGGGTAGATCGGGATGAGGGCCCCGGCCCAGACGTCCACGGCCTCCTCGCTGTCGCCGCGGAGGAGTTCGTACGACGGATGGGCGAGCTGGAGGCGCCGGTTGAAGAGCGAGACCTTGCCGGCGAACATCGCGCGGGTGCCGGGCAGCAGGTCGTGGTGCGGCTTGTGCACGCCCTTGCCGAAGAAGACCAGTTGGAGGCGGCCGCTGCCGTCGGTGATGGTCACTTCGAGGCGCTGGCCGCGCCCCTTGGAGCCGTTGAAGGTGTGCACACGGGCGTCGGCGACCTGCGCGACCACCGTGACGTGCTCGTCGAGCGGCAGGTCGGCGAGGGTCGTCAGCTCCCCCCGCTCGGCGTACCGGCGGGGGTAGTGGTGGAGCAGGTCACCGACCGTGTGCAGGTCGAGTGCCTCGGCCATGACCTTGGCGGTGGCGGGGCCGAGGGACTTCTTGAGTGGTTCGTCGAGCGCGGGCACGCGTTCCATTGCACACCACGGGACCGACAGTCGTCCCGGAGGCTGTGGACGACCACCGGGAAAAGCCGCTATTCCACCCCGATGAGCAGCGGCGGAGCGCCGGCTCCCGCGTGGTAGGTGGTGGTGTCGACGGCCAGGTAGCCGCGCCGGACGTGGGCCTCCAGGTCGGGGGCGAGTCCGGGCGGGGTGTCGTCGGCGACGACGAGGGTGACGAGTTCGCCGCCGGCCGACAGCATCCGGTCCAGGACGGTGCGGGCGGTCTCGGTGAGGTCGGTGCCGATGACGGCGACGTCGCCCTCGATGAGGCCGAGGACGTCGCCGGCCTGGCAGACGCCCGCGGAGGTGAAGGACTGCCGTTCGGCGACGGCGAGTTCGGCGTAGCGGGTGGCTCCGGCGGCGGCCGTCATGGCGACGACGTCCTCGTCGAAGCGCCGGTCGGGTTCGTGGACGGCGAGGGCGGCGATGCCCTGGACGGCGGCCCGGGTGGGGATGAGGGCGACGCGGATGCCCTCGGCCCTGGCGCGTTCGGCGGCGGCCGCCGCGGCCCGGCGCAGGTCGGTGTCGTTGGGCAGCAGGACGACCTCGCGCGCGTGGGCCCGCCGGATCGCGTCGAGGAGTTCGTCGCCCGCGGGCTGTTCGCCGGGCAGGGTCCGTACGGTCGTGGCGCCCGCCTCCGCGCAGAGCCCGGCGAGGCCCTCGCCGGGGACGACGGCGACGACCGCGCGCTGGGCGCGCTCCCCGCGTGCGGAGGCGGCGGCCGGGTCGGCGGCGAAGTGGGTGATCCGGATGCGGTGCGGCCGTCCGGCCTCGACCCCGGCCTCGACGGCGGCGCCCGCGTCGTCGACGTGCACATGGACGTTCCACAGCCCGTCCCCGCCGACGACGACGAGGGACTCCCCCAGGGCGTCCAGCCGGGACCTGAGCAGCTCCACGGCCTCGTCCCCGGCCTCCAGGAGGTAGATCACCTCGTAGGCGGGCCCGTCCTCGGCGGGGCACGCCTCCGGGGGTGCGGGCGTGGTCCGCGCCTCGGGCGCCGGCGGCGGGGTCTGTCCGGTCACGGTCTCGAGGAGTGCGCCGAGGACGGTCACGAGGCCCCTGCCGCCCGCGTCGACGACTCCGGCGCGTTCGAGGACGTCGAGCTGCCCCGAGGTGGCGGCGAGGGCCGTCCGGGCCCCGTCGTGGGCGTTCCTGGCCACGTCGACGAGCCCGCCGCCGGCGGCGCAGGCCCCGGCCGCGGCGCTCGCCACGGTGAGGATGGTGCCCTCCACGGGGTGGGCGACGGCCCTGCGCGCCGCGGTCGCGGCCTCGCCGAGGGCGCGGGCGAGGTGATCACCGTCACAGCCGTCGGCCAGGACGCCCGCCATGCCGCGGAGGAGCTGGGACAGGATGGTGCCGGAGTTCCCCCGGGCGCCGAGGAGCGCGCCGTGCGCCATGGCCCCTACGGTCTCGGCGGTGTCGGGGGTGGGCGCGGAGGCGGCGAAGACGGCCTCGACGGCCTGGTGGGCGGCCTCCGCCGTCAGGTACAGGTTGGTGCCGGTGTCCCCGTCCGCCACGGGATAGACGTTGATCGCGTCGATCTCCTCGCGCTCCCGGCCGAGCGCGTCCAGCGACCGCGCGCACCAGGACCTGACCGCTTCGGCGTCGAGCTCGACGAGCTCCTCGAAGGGGTGAAGGGCTCGCGACAACGGGGGGTCCTCCTTCGGCGGTGAGCTCACCGCAGGGTAGACCCGAGGTGTCCGTCCCCCAAGCTCTCGGCTTCGCTCGAGCAGGGGGGACCCCCGGTGACCTGGGCCCGGGGCGAGGTGCGCCCAGACCATGGTAGTTTCGTTCCACCGAGCCAGCCGTTGTATGCTGCTTCGGTTGCCCGGTTCCACGCCGGGCCATCCCCCGGCAAGCCACTTCAGACTCCTGATTCCGGTGCGCCGGATTTCACTGTAATTCTGAAGTCTTTGGAGTGACCCGTGGCTGCCAACTGCGACGTCTGCGGCAAGGGGCCGGGCTTCGGCAACAACATTTCGCACTCGCACCGCCGTACGCCCCGTCGCTGGAACCCGAACATCCAGCGTGTGCGTGCCGTGGTCGGTCGGACGCCGAAGCGGCTCAACGTCTGCACCTCGTGCATCAAGGCCGGCAAGGTCTCGCGCTAATTGCGACGCGTGTTCTGTCGTAGCGCAGCCCCTGCGGTTGCCTTGAAAGGCCGGTTCACCTAGGTGAACCGGCCTTTTGCCTTGCCCGGGGCCGGCGCGCCCGCCGGTGTGACCACCGGCGGGGTCTTCAGTCCCTGAACCGCCAGCCGTGATCGACCGGCCCGATGCCCGCGCCCAGCGCGAACCCGGCGCCGATGGCCCCCGTGACGTACTCCTTGGCCTCCCGTACCGCCTCCGGCACCGGGAGCCCCTTGGCGAGCCCGGACGCCACCGCGGAGGCGAGCGTGCAGCCCGTCCCGTGGGTGTGCCGGTTGTCGTGGCGCGGGGCGCGCAGCCAGTGCTCCTCCGAGCCGTCCGTGAGCAGGTCCACGGCCTCCCGGCCGGTGGGCAGGTGCCCGCCCTTGATCAGGACCCATTCCGGCCCGTACGACAGGATCGCCCTGGCCGCGACCCGCATGTCGGACTCGTGGACGACGTGGACGTCCGTGAGCTGTGTCACCTCGTCCAGGTTCGGGGTGGCGACGGTGGCCCGGGGCAGCAGCTTCGTGCGGACGGAGTCGAGCGCGCTCTCGGCGAGCAGGGAGTCCCCGTGCTTGGAGACGCCGACCGGGTCGACGACGACCGGGGCTCCGGTGTCGCCGAGGAGCTCGGCGACGGTCTCCACGAGGGCGGCCGAGGACAGCATCCCGGTCTTGACGGCCTGGACGCCGATGTCGTCGACGACGGCCCGGTACTGGGCCCGTACGGCCTCCGCGGGCAGCTCCCAGACGCCCTGGACGCCCCGCGAGTTCTGGGCGGTGACGGCGGTGAGCACGCTCATGCCGTGGACGCCGAGCGCGAGCATCGTCTTCAGGTCGGCCTGGATGCCGGCGCCGCCGCCGGAGTCGGATCCGGCGACGGTCAGCACCAGCGGCGGCGCGGGGCTCACTCGGTCTCCCCGAAGTGGTCCCAGCCGCCCACGCTGTGCCAGGGCGCGCCGTCCACGGTGACCTGCGGCAGCGCCGAGGGGTTGAGGACCTCGCCGATGACCTTCCAGCGGGCGGGCAGCTTCACGTCCGGCGGGAAGGTGGCCACGATGGCGTGGTCCTCTCCCCCGGTGAGCACCCACTGCATGGGGTCGACGCCGACGGCCTGGCCGATGTCGTTCATCTGGGTCGGGATGTCGATGAGCCCGGAGCGCAGGTCGATGCGGACCTTGCTGGCCTCGGCGATGTGGCCGAGGTCGGCGATGAGGCCGTCGCTGACGTCGCACATGGCGGTGGCCCCGAGACCGGCGGCCGCGGGACCCGCGTGGTACGGCGGTTCGGGCCTGCGGTGGGCCTCGACGAAGGCGCGCGGGGAGCGGAAGCCGCGGGAGAGGACCGCGTAGCCGGCGGCGGACCAGCCGAGCCAGCCCGTGTAGGCGACGACGTCGCCGGGCTGGGCGCCGCCCCGGGTGACCGGGTCGTGGTTGCGCAGATCGCCGAGCGCGGTGATGGAGACCATGATCGTGTCGCCGCGGACGACGTCGCCGCCGACCACCGCGGCGCCCGCGACCTGACATTCGTCGCGCAGGCCGTCCATGAGTTCGGTGGGCCACGTGACGGGGAGTTCGGCGGGGACGACCAGGCCGAGGAGGAGCGCGGTGGGGACCGCGCCCATGGCGGCGATGTCGGCGAGGTTCTGCGCGGCGGCCTTGCGGCCGACGTCGTACGCCGTCGACCAGTCGCGGCGGAAGTGACGTCCTTCGAGGAGGATGTCCGTGCTGGCCACCACGCGCCGGTCGGGCGCGGAGACGACCGCGGCGTCGTCGCCCGGCCCGATCCGTACCGCCGGGGTGGAGGTGAGCCGGGACGTGAGCTCCTTGATGAGCCCGAACTCGCCCAGCTCTCCGACTGTGCCCTTCACCGCGCCTCACCTCGTGTCTTCGTGCCGGCCGGCGGGCGGAGGCGCGTCTGTTCGCGCCGCGGGTCGCGGGCCGTCACCGTGCTGGGTACCGTCAAGTAGACCGTCAACTTCTGTCCTGCGTACGCCACCCCGCGAGCGCCTCGGGAGGCGCGGGTCTCCCCGCGGCCCGCGGCGACGCGGTACCGTGGCGTCCCTTTCTCCCACAAGATCCTCGTGGTCGCCCTGGAGGTTCCGTGGTTCAGGCGTACATCCTCATCCAGACCGAGGTGGGCAAGGCGTCGACCGTCGCCGACACCATCTCCAAGATCCCGGGGGTGCTCCAGGCGGAAGACGTGACCGGTCCGTACGACGTCATCGTGCGCGCGCAGGCGGACACGGTCGACGAGCTCGGCCGCATGGTGGTCGCGAAGGTCCAGCAAGTGGACGGCATCACGCGCACCCTCACCTGCCCGGTCGTTCATCTGTAGCCCCCGTCTACGCTTGGCCGGTGAAGTCTTCCCACCGGCCCTTCGGCCTGCCCGCCGCCGTGACGGCAGCCGTACTGCTGCTGGCCGCCGCCGGCTGTTCCTCGCCGGACGCCGCGGCGTCCGTCGTGGTTCCCAGCCCCCCGGCGGCGGAGGCCGCCCTCTGCCAGGACCTGGCGAAGGCGCTTCCCGACGCCGTGGCGGGGCTGGAACGGAGTGACCCGGAGCCCGGCTCCGAGTTGACCGCCGGCTGGGGTGACGGTGCGATCGTACTGCGCTGCGGGGTGCCCCGGCCCGAAAAGATGAGCGATCCCAAGGCGCAGGGCATCGAGGCGAACGGCGTCAACTGGATGCTGGAGCGCCCCGAGGGCAGCGGGCCCCGGTTCACCACGACGTACCGGAAGACGTACGTCGAGGTCACGCTCGGCGAGCGGTACACGCACGACATGACGCCGCTCGCGGATCTCGCCGATCCCGTACGGAAGACCGTGCCGTCCAGCCTCTGAGGGCGGCGGCACGGTCTTTCGGGGTGCCGGGGGCCCGTCGGACGGGCCCCCGGGGTCAGCGCAGGCCCGTGGAGCGGGTCAGCGCGGCCTGGATGAGCCGGTCGACGAGCTCGGGGTAGCCCACGCCGCTCTCCTGCCACATGCGCGGGTACATGGAGATCGGCGTGAAGCCCGGCATGGTGTTGATCTCGTTGATGACGAACTCGCCGTCCTCGGTGAGGAAGAAGTCGGCGCGGACCAGGCCCTCGCAGGAGACCGCCTCGTAGGCGGCGACGGCGAGGCGCTGGATCTCGGCGGTGGCCTCGTCCCCGATGGGGGCGGGCACGATGCCGGAGGCCGAGTCGATGTACTTGGCCTCGAAGTCGTAGAAGTCGTGGTCCGTGACCGGCGGGATCTCGGCCGGCACGCTGGCGCGCGGCCCGTCCTCGAACTCCAGCACGCCGCACTCGATCTCGCGGCCGCGCAGCAGCGACTCGACGAGGATCTTGGGGTCGTGGCGGCGGGCCTCCTCGATGGCCTCGTCCAGGCCGGAGAGGTCGTCGACCTTGGTGATGCCCATGGAGGAGCCGCCGCGGGCCGGCTTCACGAAGAGCGGCCAGCCGTGCTCGGCGGCGAACTCGACGATCTTCTTGCGGGCGGCGGCAGGGTTCTGGTCCCACTCGCGCGGCCGGATGACCTCGTACGGGCCGACCGGGAGGCCGAAGGAGACGAAGACCCGCTTCATGTACTCCTTGTCCTGGCCGACGGCGGAGGCGAGGACGCCCGCGCCGACGTAGGGGACGCCGGAGAGCTCCAGGAGGCCCTGGAGGGTGCCGTCCTCGCCGTAGGGGCCGTGGAGCATCGGGAAGACCACGTCGACCTCGCCGAGGGCCCGCGGCACGGCGCCGGGCTCGGTGAGGACGACCTCGCGGTTGGCGGGGTCGACGGAGAGGACGACGCCGCCCTCGGCGGACTCGGCCAGGTCGGCGACGTTCGGCAGGGCGCGGTCGGCGATGGCCATGCGCTCGGGGGCGTCGGCGGTGAGCGCCCAGCGCCCGTCCGTCGTGATGCCGATGGGCAGCACGTCGTACTTGTCCCGGTCGATGGCGCTCAGGACGGCGCCCGCCGTGACGACGGAGATGGCGTGCTCGGAGCTGCGTCCGCCGAAGACGACGGCCACGCGCGGCTTGCGGGGGCTCTGGGTGTTCTCGCTCATATCGCGATGAGCGTACCTTGCGCGTCCCGAACGGCCTTGCGGACCCGGTCCCTCGCGCGCGTCCGGCTCAGCGCGGCACGGCGGCGCGTGGGGGCCCGGGACGGCACCGCCCGGTGGCGGCTACCGGCGCTCGGCCTTGGCGCTGCGCGACATCAGTTCCTTGAGGGCGACGACCGGCGGCTTGCCGTCGTGGACGATCGACACGACCGTCTCGGTGATGGGCATGTCGACGCCGTGGCGGCGGCCGAGATCGAGCACCGACTCGCAGGACTTGACGCCCTCGGCGGTCTGCTTGGTGGCCGCGATGGTCTCCTGGAGGGTCATCCCGCGGCCGAGGTTGGTGCCGAAGGTGTTGTTCCTGGAGAGCGGCGAGGAGCAGGTGGCGACGAGGTCGCCGAGGCCCGCGAGGCCGGAGAAGGTGAGCGGGTCGGCGCCCATGGCGAGGCCGAGGCGGGTGGTCTCGGCGAGGCCGCGGGTGATGAGCGTGGCCTTGGAGTTGTCGCCGAGGCCCATGCCGTTGGCGATGCCGACGGCGAGGCCGATGACGTTCTTCACGGCCCCGCCGAGCTCGCAGCCCACCACGTCGGTGTTGGTGTACGGGCGGAAGTACGGGGTCATGCAGGCGGTCTGGAGGCGCTGGGCGACCGTCTCGTCGACGCAGGCGACGACGGCGGCGGCGGGCTGCCGGGCGGCGATCTCCTTGGCCAGGTTGGGGCCGGTGAGGACGGCCACGCGCTCGGCGGGCACGTCGGCGACCTCGGTGATGACCTCGCTCATCCGCTTGGCGGTGCCGAGTTCGACACCCTTCATGAGGGAGACGAGGACGGTGTCGGGCGCCAGCATCGGCGCCCAGGTGGCGAGGTTGCCGCGGAGGGTCTGGGAGGGGACGACGAGGACGGTGAAGTCGGCGTCGCGGGCCGCCTCGGCCGGGTCGGCGGTGGCCGTGATCGCCGCCGGGAGTTCGACGCCCGGCAGGTAGTCGGGGTTGACCCGGGAGGCGTTGATCTCCTTGGCGAGTTCGGCGCGGCGGCCCCAGAGGCTCACCTCGCAGCCCGCGTCGGCGAGGATCATCGCGAACGCGGTACCCCAGGATCCGTTTCCGAAGACGGCTGCCTTGGTCACTTGGTGCCCCCTTCGGCGGCCCTGCGCCGCTGCTCCAGGCGCGCCTTGCGATGGTCGTACGGTTCGGCGGGCGCCTGCTCGCCGCGGATCTGCTCCAGGAGCGCGGTGACGGCGGCCATGATGACCTCGGTCGCCTCGCGGAGCACCTCGGGCGTGGGCTCGAGTCCGTAGAAGCGGGAGAGGTCGACGGGCGGACCGGCCTGCACCGTCAGCGTCTTGCGGGGGAACAGGCTGAGCTTGTTCTCCTTGGCGTACGGCGGCATCGCCAGGTTGGCGCCCCACTGGGCCACCGGGATGACGGGGGCCCGGGTGAGCAGCGCGACCCGCGCGGCCCCGGTCTTGCCTGCCATGGGCCACATGTCGGGGTCCCGGGTGAGGGTGCCCTCGGGGTAGAAGGCGACGCACTCGCCGCGCTCGATGGCGTCGACGGCGGCGCGGAACGCGTCGAGCGCGTTGGTCGTCTCCCGGTAGACGGGGATCTGTCCGGTGCCGCGCAGCATCATCCCGACGAAGGGGGCCTTGAAGAGGCCCGCCTTGGCGAGGAGGCGCGGGACCCGGCCGGTGTTGTACTGGTAGTGCGCGTAGGACAGCGGGTCCAGGTAGGAGTTGTGGTTGACCGCGGTGATGAAGCCGCCGTCGGCCGGAATGTGCTCCATGCCGCGCCAGTCCCGCTTGAACAGAACCACCAGGGGGGGTTTGGCGATGACCGCCGCGAGGCGGTACCAGAAGCCGATTCTGCGGCGGGGCACTCGTACACCTTTCTCCGGGACTGGCTGGCAGGGGGTCAAGTGTCGCCCCATGCTCCTGCTCTGTCGAGTGACACCGTACGCCCCGGGCCCTCCTGGGGACCGCGTGGGCGGGACAGAATGGGCCGCGATGAACACGCATGCGGACGACGGCTGGTCCCTGGTCGTACCCCTGAAGCCCCTTGCCCTGGCGAAGAGCAGACTGGCCGCGGCGGCCGGGTCCCGGCTGCGCCCGCGGCTGGCGCTGGCGTTCGCCGAGGACACCGTGGGGGCGGTGCTGAACTGCCCGCGGGTGCGGGATGTGGTGGTCGTCACGGACGATCCGGCGGCCGGCGGGGCGCTCGCGGCCCTGGGCGCGCGGATCGTCCCGGACACCCCGGCGGCGGGGCTCAACGCGGCGCTCGCGCACGGGGTCCGTGCCGTACGGATCCGGCGGCCGGCCGCGCGGGTGGCGGCGCTCAACGCGGACCTGCCGGCGCTGCGGCCCGACGAGCTGGCCCGGGTCCTTGACGTGGCCGGGAAATTTCCGAGGGCTTTTCTCGCGGATGCCGCCGAAATAGGTACGACATTCCTCTCGGCGGGTCCGGGGGTGGAATTGGAACCGGCATTCGGGGGTGCGTCCCGGCTCCGGCATTTGTCTTCGGGCGCGGTGGAAATCCTGCTGGCGGGGGTCGATTCGGTGCGCCGGGACGTGGACACCGGTGAGGATCTGGCGGCGGCCGGGGCGCTGGGGCTCGGCCCGCGGACGGCCGCCCGGTGGCTGCCGGCGGCCGGATAGGCTGCGGTCCATGCAGGCGACCGCGTTCACGTACGACTCCGAGACCCACAGCGGCAGTGTGCTGCTCGACGACGGCACCCCCGTGGAGTTCGGGGCGGAGGCCTTCGAGGCGGGCGGGCTGCGGTTGCTGCGGCCGGGGCAGCGGGTCCGGATCGAGGCGGAGCCGGGCACGTCGGGGGCCGGCCTGCGGATCACCCTGGTGACGCTCCAGACGTTCTGACGCGCCCGGTCCCCGCCGGGGGGGCCCCGGACGCGCCGCGGGCCGGGCTCCCTGGTGGG
>NZ_JBHTSA010000080.1:0-38933 GCF_042795405.1 Streptomyces sp. NPDC056480
GGCCTCCCACCGAGGGAGGCCCGCCCGGCCGGCGACCTGTTTCCCGGGCCTGTGGCCGGCTTACCTGTCCTTGAGGAGGGCGCAGACGAAGTCCTCCTGGACGGTGCGCAGTCGGGCCAGCAGGGCGGGCTTGACGCGGGGGCTGGTCTGGGTGTTGACGGAGAAGGTCAGGGAGCGGGTGCCGTCGGGGGTGGCGGCCATGAGCTGGGTGTAGCCGGCGGTGTTCCCGGTGTGGCCGTAGAGCACGCCGCAGCGGGTGGTGTACTGGAAGATCGCCAGCCCGGCGGCGTTCGTGCCGGGCCCCGGGGGCTCGGAGGAGTCGCCGGGGCGGAAAGCGAGTTGCGCCGTGCGGGTCTGCTCCGAGAGCAGCGCGGGGCCGGCGTAGGCGCGGATGAACCTGCCGAGCTCGCGCGGGGTGGAGACGATGCCGCCCGAGGCCCAGGCCCCGGAGGCGCCGAAGGTCTCGCTCACGTCCTCGGGCGCGGCCGGCGGGGCGACCGCGTAGCCGTGGAGATAGGGCCGCGGGAGCCGGTAGCCCAGCGGGAGGCTGGTGCGGTGCAGGCCCACGGGCCGGTACACCAGCTCGTCGAGGAGGTCCTCGTAGGGGCGGCCGGTCGCGGCCTCCGCCATGAGCGCCACCGCGATGTTGTCGGAGTTGGAGTACTCGTACAGCGAACCGGGGACGAAGAGCAGCGGCTTGTCGGCGACGAAGTCGAGGAGCCGGCGCGGGTCGAAGACGTGGCGGGGGTCGGCGGTGAGGACGGCCACGAACTCGGGGGCGGCGGAGTAGTCGGGCAGACCGCTCGTGTGCGCCAGGAGCTGGCGCAGCGTCACCGCGCCCCAGGCGGCGGGCTGTCCGGGAAGCAGCTCGGCGATGGTGTCGTCGAGGGAGAGCCGGCCCTGGTCGACGAGCCGGAGGGCGACGGCGCCGCTGAACGCCTTGGCGGCGCTGGCGATCCGCATGTGCTCGTCGGGGCGCGGCGGACGCCCGGTGGTGATGTCACCGACGCCTGCCGTGTACACCTGTGTACGGTCGCCCCTGGTGAGCAGGGCGATCACCCCGGGCGGGCCGTCGGCCTGGGCGACGAGCCGGTCGAGTTCCCGCTGCAGGTGCGGGTCGTGCCGCGGCGGGTGCCCGTCGGCGGCCTGCGCGGGCTGGAGCAGCGTCGCGCCGAGCACGGCGGCGGTGAAGGCGGCGGCGGACAGTACGGCGCGCGGACGGCGGCGGCCACGGGTGCGGGTGGGCACGTGCGGATCTCCCTGGGTGCGGTGAGCTGTGGGCGGCGGGCCGGCGCCCCGGCCCTGGGCCCGGGCCGGGAACCCGGTCGGGGCATGTGCCTGCCTAGCAGACCGGCAGCAGTACGAGCCCGCGGCACGCCCCGGCCAGGGCCGGTCGGCGGACGCACTCCACCGGTGCGTGCCGGGCGGGCCCCGCTCGGGGCCGGGGGCGGGCCCGAGACGGCACGGCGGTGTTCCGACGGAAAGTCCAAGCGCGGCGGCGCACGGAAAGTCCAAGCGCCTCGGTGATTCGTCCCTATGAGCCATGACGCGGGGGAGAGCAGTCTGAGTGCCGCCCGGCCGCATGCCGAGCATCCGCCCCCACCCCGCCCCGTCCCACTCCATCCGCCCCCACCCTGCCCCCCCACCCCGAACAGCCGGCCGCGCCCCCGGCCCGTCCGTTCGTCCGCCGTCCCCCGGGACGGCGGACCGTCAAGGAGCCCTCCCCCTCGCGGCTCCTCCGATCAGGGAGAACCATGCGCACTCCTCGTAGCAGACTGGCCGCGGCGCTCGTCGCCGCCGCGCTGGTCGTCACCGGCGGCAGCACGCTGGCGACGCCCGTGGCGTCGGCGGCGGACGCGCCGGACGCGGCACCCGGCGCCGCCGCCTACACCGTCTCCGTCGGCGCCAAGGGCTCGTGGACCCACCCCGACGACACCCCCGCCGGCACGTACATCGACAAGGACGGCACCTTCTACTTCCAGCAGGCGCACGCGCTGTACGGAGCGAGCGACCCCCGCAAGTGGACCTTCTACACCGGAACGAACTTCGACACCGCCACCCGGTCCGCCGCCCTCAGCGACGCGGTGAACCCGGCCAACTCCAACGACCGCAACAACGACACCACCTGGCGCTGCAACAACAGCCCGACGGGCGTGGAGTCCACCCAGGCGCCCTCCACCGGTTCGTACGCGCACCGCAACTACTGCGACCTGGCCGGAGTCTGGGTCGACCCGGACACCGGCGACTGGTACGGACTCGTGCACAACGAGTTCACCCCGCAGCCCTTCGGCGACGGCATCCACTACGACGGCATCGACTACGCCGTCTCCAAGGACCAGGGACGCACGTGGACCATCAAGGACCACGTCATCACCTCGCACTACAGCACCAAGCGCGGCGACACCGCCGCCTTCCCGCAGCAGACCTACCACTACGGCACCGGTGACCAGCGCCTGTTCGTCGACACGGCGTCCGGCTACTTCTACGCCTTCTACGGCTCCCGGATCGTGAACAAGGGCGGTGGCTGGGCCGCGTTCTACGGGCACGTCGCCCGGGCTCCGATCGCGTCGAAGATGGCGCCCGGCTCCTGGCAGAAGTGGTACGACGGCGCCTGGTCCGAGCCCGGCGTCGGAGGCCGTGAGAGCACCATGGTCCCGGTCGGCGCCGGGAGCACCACGGGCTACACCCCGCCGTCGAAGGAGTACGACCCGGCCGTCAGCGGCACCGTGAGCCAGCAGGTGGCCGCCGGTCTGACACCTCCGACGTCCCCGCTGTTCGTCATGGACATCACGTACAACGCCCATCTCGGCCTGTACATCGGCCAGCCCCAGGCGGTCGACCAGAGCGGCAACGCCTCCCAGGAGATCTACGCCACCGACAACCTGGCCACCCAGAAGTGGTTCCGCCTGGGTGACACCGGCAGCTACAAGAACGCGTCCTGGTACCGCTGGTTCCTCGACAGCGGCAACAAGACCGGCTCGGGGATCGTCGGCAAGAACTTCCGCTCGTACTGCTCCTTCGGCTGTTCCAACGGCGCCGGCAGCGAGTACGTCAACCTGACGATCGGCACCACGGAGCCCGCGGCGCCCGTCGACACGACCAGGGCGTACCGCATCTCCAGCGCGGGCGGCCGCGTCCTGGCCCAGGTCTCCGGCGGTTCGGCCACCACCTCGCTCGCCGCCGCCACCGGTTCCGGCCTCGAGTCCTGGACCTTCACGCCGAACGGGGACGGCTCGTACCGCATCGCCAACTCCGGCTCCGGCGGGCTCCTCGGCGTGGGCACCACCTCCACCGCCACGCGGGCCTGGGGCACCAAGCCCACCGTCACGGCCGCCCCGACCGACGGCCCCACCGTCGGACAGCAGTGGTTCGTCATCCGGGGCGCCTCGCCCACCGACGGCACCGCCACCGGCACGTACAAGATCGTCAACCGCTACAGCGGCCTCGTCATCGGTCTCTCCGCCGACACCGGCCGCCTCGCCGAGACCACGCCCACGCGCAGCTGGACCAACACCACGGGGAACGCGGTCGGCGGCACCCGGACGGCAGGGGAGCAGGCCCTCACGCTGACCCCGACCGCGCAGGTCCCCGAGACGGTGACGGTCACCCATCCGGGCAACCGGACGACCACCCTGAACAAGCCCGTCTCCCTCCAGATCGAAGCCGCGGACTCGGCGGGGAAGCCGCTCACCTTCACCGCCGCCGGCCTCCCCGCCGGTCTGGGCATCAGCACCGGCGGACTGATCACCGGCACCCCCACCGCGGCGGGCACGTCGACGGTCACCGTCACCGCGTCCTCCGGCAGCGCCACCGGCACGACCACGTTCACCTGGGCCGTCACGGCCTCCCTCGACGGCGTCCGCACCCTCACCGCCGCGGGCAAGGCGCTCGACAACCCCGACCACAGCACCACCGCCGGCACCCGGCTCATCACCTGGGCGCCGACCGGCGGCCTCAACCAGAAGTGGAGCCTCACCCAGCAGACGGACGGGAGCTACGAGCTCAAGAACGGCGAGTCCGGGCTCTGCGCCGACGTCGAGGGCGGCTCCACCGCCGCCGGTGCACGCGTCATCCAGTGGACCTGCACCAAGGGCGCCAACCAGCGCTGGAGCATCGTCCGCCAGGCCGCCGGCACCTACACCGTCGCCTCCGCGGCGAGCGGGCTGCTCCTGACCACGGCCTCCGCCGCCGACGGAGCCCTCGTCACCCAGCAGCCCGACACCGGTACGTCGCTCCAGCGGTGGACCATCGCCTGACGGTACTGCGGACGCGCAGCCGACGGTACTCCGGACGCGCCGCCGACCGACCTGCCGGGCCCTCGCGCAACAGCCGGGGCCCGGCAGGTGTTCCCGCGCCGGGTCCGGCGCGGGCGCACGCCGCCGACGGTTCACCCCACCCCGTTCACCCGTTCGGCGCAGTTGAACGGTCGCTCCCGGAGCGACGGCCGGACGATGACCCCATGAGCCAGAACACCGCACCCCGCCCGCCCAGCGCCGACGCGAGCACCAGGGGCGCCGCAGGCGGAACCCTGTTCGCCGGTGTCCTCATGGTGGTCATCGGAATCCTGGACATCCTCCAGGGCATCGCCGCCGTGGCCAAGGACGACGTCTACGCCCGCGTCGGCGACTACGTCTACGAGTTCAACCTGACCGGCTGGGGCTGGACCCACATCGTCCTCGGCATCCTCGTCGGCCTCGCCGGCGCCGGAATCCTCATGGGCTCCGAGTGGGGACGGATGGGCGGCATCACGCTGGCCGTCCTGAACACCGTCGCCCAGTTCCTGTTCCTGCCCTATCACCCCTGGTGGGCACTGTTCTCGATGGCCATCTCGATCATCGTGATCTGGGCACTGGCCACGGACGACACCTCCTTCAAGAAGCACGGCGCGGCCTGATCGGATCCCCCGCACAGCTCACGAAGGCGGCCGTGCCCAGTCGGCGGCGGCGGATCGTGAGACGAGCAGGACCCCTTGGGCGCCGAACGGCATCGCGGCCTCGCCCACGAGACCCACGAGGTGCCCCCTGGCCGTGACGCGTTCCAGGACCGCGCGGATGAGGGTCTCCGCCGCCGCGTCGACGGCCGTGACGTGCACGAGGTCGATGACGGCGCGGCCGTGGCCGACCTCGGGCAGACGCTCCGCCAGGGCGTAGGCGAGCCGTTCGGCGGCGGTGAAGTCGAGTTCTCCCTGCGCCGCGACCCAGGCGGGCGGATCACCGGGGGCCGCATCGCTCCCGGGCCTGGACCACGCGGCCCCGCCGGGCCCGTCGCTCGGGCCGGGCTCGATGAGCGTCGGGGTGCCGGGCGGAGGGTTGTGCATCAGATGGAGCCCGAGCTCCTGGGACAGCACGGTCAGCGCCGCGACCGCGCGGACGGGGTTCCCGGCGGCGTCGAGCAGGGGGCTGTAGCAGCCCATTCCGGACCGCCCCGGACTGACGGCCACCAAGCCCCCGGAGACGCCGCTCTTCGCCGGCAGCCCCACGCGGAGCAGCCAGTCGCCCGAACCGTCGTACATCCCACACGTCGCCATGACGGCCAGGACCTGAACGGCCACCGGCTCAGGGACGACCCTCGCGCCGGTGACGGGGTTGACCCCGCCGTTCGCGAGGGTCGCGGCCATCACCGCCAGGTCGACGGCGTGGACCCGGACCGCGCACTGGCGGAAGTAGACGTCGAGTGCGGCCGACGGGTCACCCTTGAGGGATCCTGCCGCGCGCATCAAGTGCGCCAGGGCGATGTTCCGGTCGCCCGTGGCGGCCTCGGCGCGGTAGACCTCCTCATCGACGTCCAGGGCTCGGCCGGCGAAGCCGCTCAGCGTCTCCAGGATGCGCTGGAACCGCTGCTCCGCGCTCGCGGCCGGTACCAGGGCGGTGGTCGCGATGGCCCCTGCGTTGATCATGGGGTTCGCCGGCCGGCCCGTCTCCGGATCCAGGCTGATGGCGTTGAACGGCTCGCCGCTCGGCTCGGCCCCAACGCGGCGGAAGACCTCGGCCGCGCCGAGTTCGCTCAGCGCGAGCGCGAGGACGAACGGCTTGGACACCGACTGGATCGTGAAGAGCTTGTCCGCTTCGCCCGCCCGGTACCGGTGCCCGGACGCACTGGCCAGCGCGATGCCGAAGTCCGCGGGGTCCGCCCGCGTCAGCGGCGGAATGTACGTGGCGAGGTGCCCGCTGTTCAGTTCCCTGAACTCACGGCACAGATTCGCCAGCACGGCGTTCACCGCATCGACCACGACACCCTTCACCATGCGGCCATCCTCGTCCAGATACCGGTGACGCCCCACCGGAGGACGGCGCCGGGTCCGCGGGGCGTGGCGGCGAGGACGGCTCGCTCGTCACCCCTTGATGGTGAAGAGCAGGTAGGTGGTGGTCCCGGCGAGGGCGAAGAAGACGAAGGCGCAGACGGACAGGGTGATGATCTTGTTCCGCCGTTCGCGCGCCTTCCGGACGCGCTGCTCCTCTTCGCGTTGCGCACGGCGGGCGGCGGCAGCGGTCGAGGACCTGTTGGGGGACATGAGGGCTCCTTCGCCGCCCCGAGCGGGGCGGTTCTCAGCGAATCGGGACGGAGGCAACGGACGGGACGCAGAGGCGGAAGCGGTGGAACGGTCGTCCCCTGGGCGTGGTTCACGAACCTCGTGCCGCGGCGATCGCGGCGCCGAGTGCCTCGGGCGTACGGGTCGACAGGTACACGTACGGCGTCGGATCACCGGGATCGACGACCTCGATCCGGACCGCGCCGGGCACGAAGCTCCGCATCAGCATGTGCGCCCGCAGGTCGGCCTTGTAGGTGCGCCAGGCCCTGGCCTCCTCGCCCTCCAGGACCTCGACGTCGCCGAGGGCCGCCAGGGGGACGCGCGCGTCGTCGGCCACCAGGAGGTCGCCCACGATCCTGATCCGGGAGGAACCCTGCGCGTTCACCCAGGAGCCTGCCACCGCCGTGCCGACCGCCCATCCTCCGAGGGCGGCGGGCAGGCCGTAGGGGAAGACGATGAGCGCCGAGGCGAGGCCGACCAGGGCGGCGATCACCCAGTAGGAGCGAGGAGCCGTCAGACGTTCGTCGTACGCGGGGGAGAGGTCGGTCGTCATGGCGAGTGGTCCTGTCTCGTGGGTCGAGCGGAGCGAGCAGTCCACGACGGGAAGGCCGTCGTCGGTGGTCATCGGGCGAGCCGGGAGTCGATGAGGGCCTTGAAGCCCTCGTAGGTGCCGGGGGTCTGGATCCTCACCCCGTCGACGAAGAAGGTCGGCGTTCCCTGGACGCCGAGGGCGAGTCCGTCCCGCTGGTCCGCCCTGACGCGTTCCAGAGTCGCCGGTGCCTTCACCGCGGCGTCGTACTCCGCCAGGTCGAGGCCCAGGCCTTCGGCGTACGTACGGAAGAGGCCGGCCTTGGACTCCTTCGCCTCGCCCCACTCCTTCTGCGCGGCGAACAGCTTGCCGTACATGGCCTCGAACCTGCCCTGCTGGGCTGCCGCCTCGGCCGCGAGGGCGGCGGCCGTGCTGTTGCGGTGGCCGGGCATGGGGAAGTAGCGGGCGACGAACGTCACGCGGTCCCCGTACTCGGCGCGCAGCCTCTCGACGGTGGGGTGGACCGCGCCGCAGCCCTCGCATTCGAAGTCGAGGAACTCGACGACGGTCAGCTCGCCGCGTCGGGGGGTGGTCAGGCGGTGGCTGTCGTCCCGGACGGGACGGGCGTCGGCGGCGGGCTCCGCGGTCACCGAGGTGGCGTCCCCGGGTGCGAAGAGCAGGAACGAGCCGAACGCGACGCCGAGGGCTGCCACGAGGACCGCGGCGGCCAGGAGGTTCTTCTTGAGCTTGGTCATGAGTCCTCATGAGTGGGGTGGTCGGAGGCCGTGCCGGGCTGCCCGGGGATCCTGGCGGGCTGCGGGGCGCGGTCGCGTGCGTGGAGGCTCGCGAGGTAGGCGTTGTAGGCGGCCAGCGGGTCGTTCTCGTCGCCCCGGTCGATCTGCCGGTCGACGCGACGGGCCTCCCTGGCGTCGGAGCGGACCCACTGGACGGCCAGGATGACGGTGGTGATCAGGACGGGGATGTCGCCGGTCGCCCACGCGATGGCTCCGCCGTTGTACTGGTCGTCCAGGAGGGACGGTCCCCAGCCGCGCGCCAGGCCGGTCCACCATCCTTCGCCGATGACGTCGACGGAACTCATCAGGGAGATGCTGAACCAGGAGTGGAACGGCATCGTCAGGATGAGGACGAACAGCCGGCCGAGGTGGGGTGGTCGGCGCGGCCCCGGGTCGATGCCGATGACGACCCAGAAGAAGAGCAGGCCCACGGCGAGGAAGTGGACGAGCATCACCATGTGCCCGAGGTGGCTGCGCATCAGCGTCTCGAACAGCGAGGTGTAGTAGACGACGAACGCGCTGCCGATGAACAGCACGCTCGCCACGACCGGATGGGAGACGATCCGCACGAAGTGGCTGTGGAGCAGCCGGAGGAGCACCTCGCGGGGCCCGTGCGGACCGTCCTTGGCAGCCGGCGGGAGCGCGCGGAGCGCGAGCGTCGCCGGCGCACCCAGGACGAGCAGGATGGGCACCGTCATGGCGAGGACCATGTGCTGGCCCATGTGCACGCTCATCATGGCCTTGCCGTAGACCGCGAGGCCGCTCATCGTGGCCAGGACGGTCACCGCGAGCCCGGCCAGCCAGGAGACCGTTCGGCCCACCGGCCACGCGTCCCCCCGGGCACGCAGCTTGCGTACCCCGGCGAGGTAGAGGAGCGCGGCCGCGGCGGTGCCGAACGCGAAGAGCGGGTCGACGTGCCACTGCGTGAAGAGGGGCGTCCACGGGAAGTCCCCGAGCGGCGGCGGCATCGGGAAGCCCAGTAGCTCCTCCGCCCGCGTCGGTTCGCCTCCGCCCCCTCCCGGGGCAGGCGTACGCGAGAGGGCGACGGCCAGTCCCGTCGCGGCCGCCATGATCAGCACCTCGCCGATCGCGATCCGGAGAAAAGGCCGCCGCGTCCCGAGGTCGAGCCTCCGCAGGGTACGGCGACGGTGCCACCAGCCGAGACCGCCGAGAACCGCGAGGGCAAGGACCTTCAGAACGAGCATGCGTCCGTACGCGCTGCCGAACAGCAGGCCCGGTGAAGGGAGACGGACGACGGCGCTGACCACACCGCTCGCCGCGACGGTGAGGAACGCGGCTCCGGCCAGGACGCCGAACCGCCGGGCCGCGACGCCCAGCCCGCTCTCCCGTCGCAGGGCGGCGATCACGAGGAAGGTCAGACCGCCGACCCACACGGCCACGCCGGTCACGTGCAGGGCGAGGCTCGTGACCGCGGCGTCGTGGTTCGCCGAGGCGGCGGAATGGCCGGTGAAGGCAGGCGGCAGAACGCCGGCGAGCGCGAGGGCGAGTGCCGCCCTGGCCCAGCGGACGGTGGTGATGCCGAGGCCGAGGGTCGCGACGACGGCCCCGGCACCCGCCGTGGCGGCATAGGCACGTCCTTGCGCGTCGGTGACGACGAAGTCCGCCACGACGGCTGGGTCAAGAACCACGGCGAGCGGCTGGGCGAAGAGATCCGAGAGCGTGAACACCAGCAGGGCGGCCGCCGCGAGGGCCCAGACGGCCGCGGCGACCGCGGCCACCACGGCATAGCGCAGGTGCGCCGCACCGAGGCGGCGGCCGCCGGGCAGGAGAACGGAGGCGAGGAGCAGGGCGCCGACGGTCGCAGCCGCCGCCATGTCGCCGACCACACGGGCGATCGGCAGACCCCACGTCGTCAGCGCGCCAGGGTCCTCGATGCCCGGCACCGACCGCACGCCCCCGCCACCGAGGCCCAGACCCACCGCCGTGACCACGGCGGCGAGGAGGACGGCGGCGAGGAGGAGGGCCGCCGGCTGCGCCGCCCTGATGCGGTCACCCGTCATGGCGCGACCTCCGCCGCCGTGCGACCACCGCACCGGCGGAGACCACGACGGCCGTGCCCAGGACCGACAGGGCGGCCACTGCCGGGAACCCCGAGGGCGAGGCCTCCGGGGAGGCGGCGGTGGCGGACGACGAGGCGGGGATGGCCGAAGCGGAGCGCGTGGACGACGGGGCGGGGGCCGACGACGAGGTGGGAGCGGATGACGGGGCGGCCGTCGACGGCGGGGCGGGAGTCGGTGACGGGGCGGGGGCCGTCGGCGTCGGTGCCGGCCTCCTGACCGTGAACGCGAAGGAGCCGGCGACGGGGTGCCCGTCCGCGGACACGACTCGGTACCCGACCGTATAGGTGCCGGAATCGAGCCCCGGCTTCACGGGCAGGGTGGCGGTCCTGCCCGAGACGTCGATGCCGCCGCCGACGGCCGAGCCGTCCGGCGCGGTGACCGCCACCTTGGCGTAGCGCTCGGTCATCTCGTCGCTGAACGTCAGCCGGATCGTCGTCGGCGGACCTTCGAGGGACGCGCCCTGGGCCGGGCTGCTGGAGACGAGGTCGGTGTGTGCGGCGGCGGGGGGCGCCGCGGCCCAGGTGAAGGTGAGTGCGAGCGGCAGGATCAGGGTGCGCGCCATCGTACGAACGGCACGCCTCCCCGGCGTTGGGGAATGCATGGGTTGCGGAACTCTCTGCGGGCCCGCCCGGACGGGCGGGTCGGGAATGCCGAGCCCGCAGCGGCCCCGGCTACGCCGCCAGGGCGTACGGAGGCAACCGGAGGGACACGGCCCGGTCGAGGAGAGGGGCGCGGACGGTCAGGTCGCGCCGGTGACGGGGCGGCGCACGGCCGGCCTGCAACCGGGCCACGAAACGCGAGAGCGGCAGAGCGTCGTCCCCCGCGGTGCGGCGGGCCGGACCGGGCCCCGAGCCGGGAACGCCGCAGCACAGCCAGACGAAACGCAGCAACGCGACCACGGAGGTGAGCACCGGCGGCGTCTGCCACTGGAACCGCTCGAAGACCCTGAGGAGCCGGGCCGCCAGAACGAGCGTGATCACGTGCCCCGCGGCGAAGGCCTCCGGGGGTGCCCCGGCGGCGGTGCCGTGGCCGAGCGAGGTCGCGAAGCCGTCGGGAACACCCACGACGGAGCAGACGCCCGGCACGGCGTAGGCGGCCTGGTACGCCACCTGCGCACCCACGAGCGCGGTCAGCAGCTGCGTGTCGGAGAGCCGGCGGCGCGACAGGACGACCGCGGCCACGCCGGCACCGCACAGCAGCACGGAGAGGACCATCCACCGGGGGAGGTGCCCCTGGACCAGCAGGTGCCCGGCCAGCGGCAGGAGCACGCAGACGGCGGCGGCGATCGCCGCCCACAGTCCGCGCATCGCCTCAGGGAGGGGCGATGCGCAGCTGATGCCGCGCGCGCGTGCCATGTCGTCCGTGCTTCCAGATTCCGTCGGAGGGCCCAGGCGCACGGGTGGCGCCTGGCGGTTCAAGCAGGGTATCCCGCCGCTCGCAGCGGTCTGCCCCGGGCTCACGGCCCGCGGACCCGCGCGGCGGTGATCATTGATTCTAACTTTCTAAGGAGATTAGTATTCGCGAGCCTTCGCACCATCAGCCGCCCGCCGGGCGGCGGCGGGGGCGCCGAAGAAGGAGCTCGCCGCAGTGGCTTCCCATCGCCGCCCGAAACAACCGACTCACCGCTACACCGGCATCCTCACCGTCACCGCGGCGGCAGCCGTCGCGGTCTCCACGCAATCGGCCTCCGCCGACCCGCTGCCCGATCCGAACAAGAAGGGCGTTCAGGCCCGGATCGACCGGCTGTACGAGCAGGCGACGCAGGCCACGGAGAAGTACAACGGGGCGAAGGAGAAGGCCGACGCGCTCCAGCGGCAGGTGGGGGTGTTCCAGGACGAGGCCGCACGCAAGCAGGGCGAGCTCAACGAACTCCGCGACCGCCTCGGCACCGTCGCGACCGGCCAGTACCGGTCGGGCGGCCTGGACCCGTCGCTCCAGCTGCTCCTGTCCAAGGACCCGGACAGCTACCTGGAGAAGGCCTCCGCCCTCGACCGGATCGGCGAACGGCAGTCCGCTCTCCTCAAGGACTTCCTGTCGCGGCAGCGCGCCCTCCAGCAGCACCGGCAGGAGGCCGGCAGGAAGCTCCAGGACCTCGATGCCACGCAACGGGACCTGCGCGGGCAGAAGACGGAGATCCAGGGAAAGCTCCGCGAGGCCCAGCGGCTCCTCAACCAGCTGTCCACCAAGGAACGGTCCCGGATCGCGGCCGAGCAGGACCGGGCCAACCGGGCGGGCGCCCGCGCCGAACTCGGCAACGAGGCGAGTGCCTCCCGGCGCGCCGAGGCGGCCTTCCGGGCCGCCCAGGGCCGGGTCGGCAAACCGTATGTGTGGGGCGCCGCCGGGCCCGACTCCTTCGACTGCTCCGGACTCACGTCGTGGGCGTTCCGCCAGGCCGGCATCTCCCTGCCCCGTACGTCGCAGGCGCAGGCCGGCGTCGGTACGCGCCTCGATTCGCTCAGCGATCTCAGGCCCGGCGACCTCATCCTCATGCGCACGGACCTCAGCCACGTCGGCTTCTACGCGGGCAACGGACAGATCCTCCACTCGCCCAAGCCCGGTGCGCAGGTCCGGTACGAGTCCATAGCCCGCAGCGGCATGCCGTTCATGTGGGGCGTTCGCGTCAGCTGACCCGCCTAGGATGAAACGACTGGTGGAACGGCGAGAGGCAACGGATCGATGCGACGGTTGGGCGACCTGGAGACGGAGATCATGCACCGTCTCTGGCAGTGGAACCGCCCGACGACGGTGCGCGAGGTCGTCGACGACATCAACCTGCGACGGCCTGTCGCCTACACGACGGTGACCACCGTCATCAGCATCCTCTTCCACAAGGGCTACGTGGTGCGCACCCGGGAGGGCAGGGTCTGGGTCTACTCGCCCGCCGCCAGCCGCGAGGCGTACGCCGCCGCGCTGATGGAGGACGGTCTCGAGGCGAGCGAAGACCGGCCCGCCGCCCTCGTCAAGTTCGTGGAGAACATGTCCGACGACGAGGTGGCGGCCCTCCGCGAGGCGCTGCGCACCGTACGGCAGAGGCCTGAGCGGTGAGCCCCCTGCTCGCCCTGCTCGCCTACGCCGCCGCCGTCGGCGTCGTCGCACCCCGCGTACTGCTCCAGGCGACCTGGACGCACCGCGCGCCCGCCCTCGCGATGGCGGTCTGGCTCACGCTGTCGGCCTCGTTCCCCCTCACGCTCGTGCTGGCGTCGTCTCAGCTGGGGGCGCCGACGGAGCATCTGCACGCCGGAGTCATCGGCCTCCTGCACGCCTGCGGGTTCGGTTCGGGCGCGGTGGCTCCGAACCCCACGACGGCCGACCGCCTGGCCGTGGCGATTCCCGTCGCCCTCGCCCTGGCCCTGGCCGGCGCGTTCCTCTTCCACCTCACGCGGGCGTACCTCGTCCGCGCCCGGCATCGGGACCGGCTCGACAAGGTCGGGGTGCGGAGCGAGCGGCTGCGCGCGACCGTCGTGCCGCACGCCACCCCCAACGCCTACTGCCTGCCCGGACTTCGCTCGCGCATCGTCGTGAGCGACGGCGCGGTGCGGATCCTCACCGACGAACACCTCGGCGCGGTGCTGGAACACGAGAGAGCGCACGTCGCCGGCCGCCACCATCTGGTCATCGCCGCCACGGACGCCCTCCACGGAACGTTCCCGTGGCTGCCGCTGGCCCGCCACGCCCGCGAACAGGCGGTCCTGCTCCTGGAGATGATCGCGGACGACTGTGCGCTCCGGCGGCACTCGCACGAGGTGCTCGCCACCGCGATGTACGAGATCGCCGCCGGACGCACACCGGAGGGCACGTTCGGCGGCGGCGGCACGCCGGCCCTCATCCGCCTGCGACGCATCCTGAACCCCGAGCGGCACACGCACCCGGCCGTCTGGGGCTGCATCGCGTCCACGATCGTCACCGTGCCCACGTTTCCGCTGCTCCTGGCCTGCCCGCTGGCCATGTGAGCCTCAACGCACGCTGAAACCCCGGCGCTTCGAGGAGAGCCGGATCGCCGGCGAGGGGCGTCTGACGAACGGCCGGCTCGAGCCGGAGCTCGCCCGGGTCTCACCCCGACCGGTCGCCGTGGCTGCCGCGGCGGTCGAGCCGACGGCGCGGTCACGTCCCCTTGCGCAGGGTGCGGGTGATCTCCAGGCCGGTGGTGGCGGTCAGTCGCTCCTCGCAGGGGATGCCCAGGGCGGCGGCGAGGTCACGCCCGTGGAGGTCCACGGCGGACTCCACGAGTTCGGCGAACTCGTGGACCGCGACCCGCCCCTGACGCCAGGCGCCGGTCCAGGTGACCAGCGCGATCAGGGCGGCCGGCCACCACCACAGCGCGGGCAGTACGTAGAGCAGTCCCCATGCCGCCCGGCGGGCCGAGGCCGTGAGCGCGGACCGGGCGGCCTGGACCTCGGCGTGCGCCGTGTCGGGCAGGAGGAGCCAGAGCCGGGGCCAGGCCGAGACGAGGTCGATCCGGTAGGTCCGGTGGACCCTGGCGTCGGCGGCGATCAGCCGGTCGCCCATCCAGGTCGGCCGGGCCGGCCGGGTCAGGGCGATCCGGTTGCGCGCCTCGTTGAGACCGACCGTGTCCAGGGCGGCCGCGTCCTCCCGTGTCCGGCCGCCAGGGCTCACGGCGGCCGGGTCCTCCGGCGTCCGCCCGTCAGGGTCCACGGCGGCCGGGTCCTCCGGCGTCGCCGCCGGGCCGCTCGTCCCGGCGGCGTGTGGTGCGGCCGCCTCCCGTCCGCCCGAGGCCGCCAGCAGGGCCCTTGCCGTCACCGCCCGGCGATGGGCCGCGTCGGCCGTCTCCCACCGCGCGGCGCGCCGCCGGGTCAGGGCGCGCGCGGCGGGCCGCAGCGGGGCGGGCCAGTCGCCGAGCCACAACCGCTCGACCCCTGAGCCCAGTGCGGCGGCCAGTCGGCTGACGCCCGCGGCGGCCACCAGGAGGAGCAGCCCGAAGACGATCACCGTGCCGGGCGCGTGGGCGGCGGGGTCGTCGGCCAACGCGTCGATCCGGGCCGTCAACAGCCCGTGGCCGATGGCGTGCCGGTGACCGAGCACCGAGGCCCCCGACGCCACGGCGAGGTACAGCAGGCCCGGCAGGACGAGCAACGAGACCCAGGTGTCGGCCAGTTTGCCGCCCAGCGTGGCCAGGAACGTGGTCACGTTCACCACCTGACCAGGCGCAGCGGGGACTCGTACAGCCCGCACGTGCCGCCGCCGTCCAGGACGACCCGGTCGCAGCGGCTCCCCGGACACACATGGGCCTCCTCCACCGGATGCCCGCCACCCAGGTCGGGAAGCACCCCGCCGGGGGAGCGCAGGTCGCCGAGCCCCCGGGCCACCCCGCAGCGGCGCACCAACTCGTCCGCACGGGAGACAAGTTCGGAGACGTCGCCGCCGGCCCGGAGTCCGGTCAGGACGGCGTCCAGTTCCGCCGTCTCCCCCTGACGCTCCACGAGCCCGCGGATCGCGGTGAGTTGCGCGCACAACCGGCCGAGCCGGACCCTCTCCTCGCCCGCCATGCAACCGCCCCCTCGGTCGACGCCGCCCACGCTCGGTACCGTAACCCGTATGGCGGCCACGAGGCGGGACGATCTGCTGCACGCCCTGGCGGCGCGCGTACTGCTGTTCCGGACGAGCATGGACCAGGCCGCGGTTCTGGACCCCGAAGCCATGCGCATGGCGCGGGAGTTGATGCGACACGTGCCCGACCCGTCCGCCGACCTCGAAGCCGTCCTGACGCTCGCCGACCTCCACCGGTGCCGCAGCGTCCTGCTGGGTGACGAGGCCGGCCGTGAGGACGCGGCCATCGCCACGGCCCTTGAGCGGTACGCGGGCCGGGGGGAGGCGGACCAGGACCCCGAGGCCGCCGAAGAGACCGCACGCGTCGCCTCGCTCCACGCGCGAGCCAGAGAGGGCGTCATCGCGGCGGAACGGCACCGGGACCGCGTCCGGTTGGAGAACGCGATCCGTGCCTGTGAAGCCGCCGTCGACGGAACTCCCGTACGGGCCCGCCCGCTCCACGCCTCCGCCCTGGCTCTCTGGGGAGTGGCCCTGCGCCTCCGGTACGAGCACGAGGGCAGGCCGGAGGACCTCGACGCCGCGGTCACGGCCCTGCGTCGGGCCGAGGCGGCGGCCGGCACCGGACACCCCGAGCGGAACCTCGTCCTGAGCGGGCTGTGCGCCGCACTGCGCGAGCGGTACGAACGCCGGGGCGCGCTCGACGACTTGACCGACGCGGTACGGGTCGCCCGGGCGGCCGTCGACGAAGGCGGCCCGGAGGGCCGTGGCGGCCGACTGCACAATCTCGGTCTCGCCCTGCGGCTGCGCCATGAACGCACCGGCGACCCGACGGACCTCGCCGAGGCCGTCGCCGTACACAGGGAGGCCGTCGCCCTGGCGCCGCCGGGCCACCGCGACCACGCCCTCCTCCAGCAGGGCCTCGCCAACGCCTTGCGCGTACGGCACGATCACACCGCCGCCGAGACGGACCTCCAGGAGCGGCTCGACGCCCTCGAGGCCACGCAGGCGGGTGCGGCCGCAGGGACGGAGAGCGGCGCCGGGCCGGCCGGCGCGGCCGGTGGCGCCGACGCGGCCGACAGCGCGGGCGCGGCCGACGATGAGAGAGCCGTCGTAGCGAGCGTCGGGGCCCTGGTCAATCTGGCCTCCGCGCTGACCGAGCGCCACCAGCGCGACCACCGCCCCGAGGACGCCGACCGATCCGAGAGCCTGCTGCGCACGGCGGCCGACTCGCTGCCGGCCCGTCACCCCCTGCACGCGGGCGTCCAGTACCAGCTCGGCCTCGTCCTGGCCGCGCGCAAGCGGCCCGGCGCCGCTGCCGCCCTTCGCACCGCCGCCCTCCACCCGACGGCCGCGCCCCTGACACGACTGCGCGCGGCACACGCATGGGGGTTCGAGGCGATGACGGCGCACCGGCCGGAGGAGGCCGCCACCGCGTACGGCCACGCCCTGGCCCGGCTCCCCGCTCTCGCCTCCCGCCACCTCCCTCTCGTGGACGCGGAGCGGGCCCTCACCGAGAGCCGGGGCCTCGCCGGCGATGCGGCGGCCTGCGCGCTCGCCGCCGGCGACCCGGTCCAGGCGCTGCGCCTCCTGGAGTCGGGGCGCGGTGTCCTCCTCGGGCAGGGCCTCGGCCGGCACGACGACGACCTGGCCCGGCTGCGCGCCCAGGACCCCCGTACCGCCGACCGGCTCGCGTGGCTGCGCACCAGGCTGAACGCCGAAGGCCCTGGAGAGGCCGAGGGGATCGGCCGTACCGCCGATCCGGAAGGCCCCGGAGACGCCGGGGTCCCCGCGGGGTTCGGGGACGGAGCGGGAGCCGCGTACGACCGCCACGCGCTCGCCTCGGAGTGGGAGCGGACACTCGCCGACGTCCGCCGCCGCGACGGCCTCGCCGACTTCCTGCTGCCGCCCGATCCCGCCGGTCTGCTCGCCGAGGGCGCGGACGGCCCGGTCGTCCTCGTCAACGTCAGCCGCTTCCGCTGCGACGCCCTGGTGATCACGGCCGGGGGACTGCGGGTCGTACCGCTGCCCCGGCTCGCCCTGCCCGGGGTGGTCGACCGGACCACAGCCTTCCTCGGTGCCCTCGAACGAGTCCGAGCCGCGGACGACAGCGACGATCTGATGGCAGGTCCCGCCGCCGAGGACGAGATCGACGGACACCTCGGATGGCTGTGGGACACGATTGCCGCACCGGTGCTCGACGCCCTCGGCATCACGGGGACGCCCGCCGGGGAGCGCCCGCCCCGTGTCTGGTGGATCCCCACCGGCCCGCTGGCCTTCCTGCCGCTGCACGCCGCAGGTCACCACCGCGAGGCCGCCGGACGCACGGTGCTCGACCGGACCGTCCCCTCGTACGCCCCCACCGTCCGCGCGCTCGCCGCAGGACGCCGCCGCGCCCCCGCGCCCCCGCCCTCGTTCCTGGTGGTCGCCGTCCCCGAGGCGCCCGGGGCCCGGCCGCTGCCCGGGGCGGCGGGCGAGGGGGCCGCCGTAGTCGGAGCGCTGCCCGGTGCCCGGTTGCTCAGCGGCGCGGCCGCCACCAGGGACGCGGTCGTCGCCGCCCTCGCCGACCACACCTGGCTGCACTTCTGCGGCCACGGGACCTCCGAGCCCCTCACGGCCGTGGGCAGCAGGCTGCTGGTCCACGACCACCTCGACCACCCCCTGACCGTGGCGAGGATCTCCCGTCTCGACCTGACCGGCGCGGAGCTCGCGTACCTCTCCGCCTGCGGCACGGCCCGGTCGGGATTCACGGTCGTGGACGAGGGACTGCACCTCGCGGGCGGCCTTCAACTCGCCGGATTCCGCCATGTGGTGGGGACCCTGTGGGAGATCGACGACACCATGTCCGTACGGATCGCCGAGCGGGTGTACGCCGGACTGGGCGCACCGAGACCGGTGGCGGACCGGGCCGCGCACGCGGTGCGCGAGGCGGTGCGCGAGGTACGCGACCGTTACCCGCGCACCCCCTCCCTGTGGGCCGCCCACATCCATGTCGGCCCCTGAGTCCCTGGCGCGAACTCCTCTGCCCCATAGGCGTGTTGGAGGTGTCGCACCCAAGCGTGCGAGGGCCACAATGGCGGCACGACGACGGACGGGGGAGCGGCATGGTCGCGTGGTGGCGGAGGCGGGCGGGACGAGGATCCGGCGCGGCGGGCGGAGCGGACGACGGACCGGCCCGTCGAGCGGCGCGGCAGGCGGAACTGGACGAGCTGATACGAGCGGCGTACGAGGAAGGAGCCCCCGTACCGGAAGAGCTCGCCGCGGAGGCCGCGTGCGCGGGCGACGTACGGGCGATGACCGTGTACGGCATCGGGCTCGGCAACCGGGGGGCCGTCAAGGAGGCCGAGGAGTGGCTCCGGCGGGCACGGGCCGCCGGTGACCAGATGGCCGCGCTCGCGCTCGGAACGCTCTTCATGGACCGAGGGGAGTTCGCGGCGGCGGAACGGTACTTCCGGCCTGTGGCCGAGACCGGCCATGTCGGCGCCCGCCAGGCCCTCGCCGAACTCCGGGCCCTGCGGGAGTCCGCGGCCCGCGGCGGGCCGCCGCCGTCGCGGCCGGAGCCGGTGCGTCCGCCCGCGGATCCGGCAGCAGGCTCCGTGCCCCCGGCGGCTTCCCCCGCCGAATGGGCGGGACGGCAGCTCCTCCTCCACCCGGATGACGACGACCACCCCCATGTACTCATGGCGATGGCCGTCCTCAAGGCCGAGGAAGGCGACGCGGCACGCGCCCGCGCGTACTTCGCGGGCGCCCTCGCGTCCGGCGACCCCGAGGTCCTCTTCTGGGTCTCCCGGATGCACGTGGCCCAGGACGGCCTCCACGGCGCGCGCGAGCACGTCCGACGCGCGGCGGACGCCGGACACACCGGCTCCCAGCACACCATGGGCGTTCTCCTGGCCGAGCAAGGGGACACGACTCGGGCGGAGCACTACTACCGGCTCGCCGCCGATGCCGGACACACCGACTCCTACGTCAATCTCGGCGTCCTGCTGCGCGGCCGGGGCGACCTCGACGGCGCGGAGAGGTACTACCGCAGGGCCGTCGAGGCGGGTGACGCCGGAGGCATGAACAACCTCGGCAATCTGCTGCGCCAGCGCGGCGACATGGCGGGCGCCGAACGGTGGTGGCGCGAGGCGGCGGACGCGGGCGACACGGACGCGCTCGTCAGCTGCGGGGCCGTCCTCGCCGAGCGCGGCGACTGGGACGCGGCGGAGCCGCTGTGGCGCCGCGCGGCCGAGGCGGGACACGCCGGAGCGCGGCTCAACCTCGTGGGGGCCCTGGCGCGCACGGGTCGCATGGAGGAGGCGGAGCGCTGGCTGCGCTCCGTCGACACCGACGCCGTCGTGCCCGGCTCCTCCGGACCCCACGGTGCGCACCCGACGGACGGGCCGGCCGCGGACGACCGACCGGTCGGACCCGACCTCGCGGCCGTGGCCGACTGGCTCGGCGGACCCGCCCGCGCCGGCGACGCGGACGCCCGCGCCGCGCTCGATCTCCTGGACGGCGAACCGGGCACCGCTTGAGACCCGACCTGCCCGGTCGCGCGATCACCCGGGGCCGGGGCGACCCGGTGAACCTGTCCGCGGGCCGTGCGCGTCCGCGCGGGAGATCCGGTACAGCACGCACGGGCGCAGCGGCCCCTCGGGCACGCTCGGGTCCTCGAAGTCGTCCGCAGGGTTCCGGGTCATGCCGATGCGGCGCATCACGGCCTGGGAGCGAAGGTTCCGCACCGTCGTCGTCGCGATCACCTCCTGCAGCCCGAGAGTTTCGAAGGCGAAGGCCAGGCAGGCCAGGGCCGCCTCGGTGGCGTAGCCGTTCCCCCACGCCGACCGGGTCAGCCGCCACCCGACGTCCACCCCCGGGAACGGCATGTCCGGGCCCACCACGTCCAGACCGGCGCGGCCGATGAACTCACCGGTCGCGCGCGATTCGAGCGCCCACCACCCGAAGCCCCGCTCCTGGAAGTCGGCCCGCATGCCGGACAGTACGGCGTCGCTCTGCTCCCGCGTGAGCAGTTCCCCCAGGTGTTCCCGTACGTCGGGGTCGGCGTTCATGGCGGCCCACGGCGCGCGGTCGGAATCCCTCCACGAACGAAGCACGAGACGTTCGGTACGCAGCTCTGGCATGCCGGCCAGCCAACCCGATCGGCATCGGGATGTCGACGGATTTTGTCCCGCCCACGACCGCGAGCCTCGGTACTGTGACTCCGCATGACCGAAACGGAGATCGAGATCACCGCAGATCTGGTCCGCGACCTGCTGCGGGAGCAACATCCAGACCTTGCCGGACTGACCATCCGTGAGGTTCCGGGCGGCTGGGGCAACCAGATGTGGCGCCTCGGCGAAGAGTGGGCGGTGCGCATGCAACGCATGGACCCCAGCCCGGAACTTCAACTCAAGGAGCGGCGGTGGCTACCCGTGCTGGCCCCACGCCTGCCGCTCCCGGTGCCGCTCCCGGTCCGGTTCGGCGAACCGTCCCCGCGCTTCCCCAAGCACTGGACCGTGATGACATGGGTTCACGGCGAGCCACTGGACCACGGCGCGATCAGCCGCGGCACCCACGCGGCCGAGACGCTGGCGGGCTTCCTCCGCGCGCTCCATGTGGAGGCGCCCGC
The DNA here is from genome assembly GCF_042795405.1 of Streptomyces sp. NPDC056480. Classification (NCBI taxonomy): domain Bacteria; kingdom Bacillati; phylum Actinomycetota; class Actinomycetes; order Kitasatosporales; family Streptomycetaceae; genus Streptomyces; species Streptomyces sp. NPDC056480. The sequence goes on from NZ_JBHTSA010000080.1 coordinate 21,047, forward strand.
CGGCGCGCCGAGTGGCAGGGACCGCGGCGCCCATCCCCGGAACTGCGTCGACGGCTTCGAGAACCTCTTCCAGGTCGTCGCCCCCGACGACATCGCTGCCGACGTCCGGGCGGTCTGGGACGACGCCGTGGCGGCCGAGGCGTGGGAGGGCCGACCGCTGTGGGTGCACGGCGACCTCCATCCCGCGAACGTCGTCGTCTCGGACGGAACACTCGTGGGCATCGTCGACTTCGGCGACATGTTCGCCGGCGACCCGGCATGGGACCTCGCTGCCGCATGGGTGCTGCTCCCCGCGGGCACGGCCTCGCGGTTCTTCGACGTGTACGCGAACGCCGACGAGGCGGCGATCCGGCGTGCTCGCGGGCTGGCCGCCTTGAAGTGCCTCTTCCTGATGCTCATGGGACGGAACGGAGATCGGGGCCTTCCCGGCGGCAAGCCGCACTGGGGACCCGTGGGCCGGGCGGCACTCGATCGGGTTCTGAAGGGCGTTTGACGCACGGCGCTCGAACGGTTCTCGGTCCGGTTCTCGGACGGGTTCTCGGTCGGGGGCGAGGGTCGTGCCGTGTCCACCGCCGACGGTTCGCGCTCCGGCGCGTACGGGCTGGGACGGAGCCGCTCACCACCAGTAGGCGGGGTACCTCGGTGCCGCGCGTCGGACGCGGGACGCGGCGTACGCGGTCAGTACGAGCAGGACCGTGGACCCGAACAGCAGGGGAACGAACCTGCCGGGCGTGGGCTCCTGAAGGACGATGACGACGGCGGTGGCGCAGGCAGGCGAGTGCGGGGTCCGGGCCAGTGTCGTCAGGGCGAGGGTGACACCCGCGGCGAGGGCGGCGGCCCAGGCACTGCCGTGTGCCGCGAGGGCCACCGCGTATCCGGCGGCGGCGCCGAGGAGGTGGCCGACGACCACGCTTCGCGGCTGGGCCAGCGGCAGCGCGGGGGCGCAGTGGACCAGTGCGGCGCTGGCGGCGAGCGGGGGTATGAGCACCGGCTCGTGGAGGGCGGCGCCGATCGCGACGAGCATGAGGAGGGCCGCTGTGGCGGCGCTGACGTTGTGGGCGGCGGCCGCGGGCGTCGGTCGCGCCGGGGCGCGGCCGGCCATCCTGGCCAGGCGCGGGCGTCGGCGGCGGGGGACGGCGGCAGGGTCGGTCACGGCCGGGGCGGGGTCGGGACGCGGAGCGATGTCGGTACTCATGTGAGGCGGGGTTTCCGGGGCAGGCGGCCGTGGGCCGGACGAGACGGAGCGGGGGCGGTCGGTCGCCCGGGACCCTGTGGTCGACAGCCGGCCCGGTCTCGCGCCCGGCCCTGGTGCGGCGGCGCGGCCTGGCACCACTCTAACCAGCGGGTTCTCGGCTGCTCGGCCGGGGGCGTATCCAGGGCTTCGGCGTAAAATGGGCGAAATGAGCCCAGTCCGATACGAGCTGGTGTTCTCCGACGACACGGGTCCGGCCAAGGACGTCGTGATCGTCGAGCGCACCTCTTCCAAGGGGCCCGGTGGCCATCCGGTCTACGCCGACCCCACCGGCATCATCCGAGCGGAGATCAGCGACCACGACGAGGTGCGCGTCCTCGCCTCAGGAGGGCACCAGGCTCCGGCCCAGCACGTCCTGGCCCGCCGTCTCACCGAGGCCGACCCGCAGGGCCCCACCGGCCCCTCGACCTCGGCGGCCTGACCGGCACACGCCCCGGACGATCTGAGGGCTGCGGGGGTGCGCCCCGAAGAGGTCAGGGCGTGGGTGAAGCGTCGGTGAGTGCCATCCAGTCCTGGACCGTCCTGTGGTGCGAGCCGCTCGCTGTGCCCGCGGCCACCGACTCCGCCTCTTCGGCGGTGCAGGGTGTTCCTGCGCGGGTGAGCAGGGTGAGCGGCCATTCGGGGCCCGCTCCGGCCGGTTCCCGGTCGAAGGGGGTCCAGTCCCAGGGCCCGTCGAACCGCCATGCCCGGTGAGCGGCGTCCGCGACCTCGTCGCCCGGTTCGAGGGACGCGTACGGACGCATCAGCAGTTCGAAGGTGTAGGGGATCCCGTCACCGGGGTGGAGCCCGTACCCCGTGCCGTTGAGATGGCTGCCGTCCGGGAACTCGCGGTACGACACGCCACGGCCCAGCACGCTCACGGTCAGCCGGGGCCGCGGCAGCCGGCCCGTCTCGAGCGGAGGGTCGTGGTGCTCGACTGCCGTCACGTGTACGACGGTCGGTGGCACCCCGACCCGGCAGTCGTCGCCCGCCTCGAGCCGCTCGGGCGGCGGATCGGTCCGGAAGATCTCCACGTCCAGTCCGGGTGCCTGCCCGCCGGTGGGCACGCCCAGGGCCACGACCCCGTTCCAGCGCATGAAGTCACTGCCCGTGTCGACGTCCCACCAGGGCCACCGCACCGAGATGCGGTCCCACCTCATACCCCGCTCGACCCGCGCGGGCGTGAACGGGCAGGCGACCGACAGCACGTCACCGACCCTGAAGTCCCCCGAATCCCTCACGTGGCCAGCGTAGACAGGTGCGCTCGGAGAGCTGCGCCGGCCTGCCGGCCGCGGCGGACCCCCTGGGCGCCCCGGCCCCTCGCCCGGCCGGGTCCGGGGTGTTCTCAGGGGCCCTGGAACCCCTCGGGTGGGAGAGGGGAACCCATGGAGGCAGGAACGGCCTTCGGGTTCGTCACCTCACCGGTGGCGGCGTCCACCGTGGCCGACAGCAGGGTCTCGGCGTCGGCGGTCCCCAGGCGCCAGTGGACGCGCCACTCGTCTCCCCGTCGCTCCGCGAGAAGGACGGGCTCTTCACGCTTCCCCTGACCTGGTGCGATCTTGTGCTGAGATTCGAACCTCCTCCACGCCATGTCCTCCGTCACGGTGACCGGGGGCACTTGGGGGTCGTCCACGTTTCGGGCGACGAGGTCGGTCAGGCGACCGGAGGGTTCCATCCGGATTTCCAGACGCATGGGCATGAGGACCCCGCCCTGCCGGCGGCGCCATGCGACCACCCAGCCGGAACTCCGAGCGCCGGTGTCGGGCGACCAGACCCTGACCGTGGAGTCCTGCAGCGCCCAGGGCGCGTAGCCGCGGGCGAAACGGGTTGCCGCCTGCTGTGCCTGGTCCGCCGTCCTCACGTGCGGGCCGGTCCCCGGAATCTGATAGGCGGAGGTTCTCCGTCCCTCGACGGCCGGCGTGAAATGGACCGTGAGGGTCTCGCGGTCCGGCCACGTCAGCTCAGCGAAGCCGCCGGACAGTGGCGCGCTGACGGTGTCGGGGCCGTCCACGTTGTCGAGGAAACTCGCCGTGTCGACGGCGTAGCCCTCCCCGAAGGCCTTCCTGAGCTCCGCTTCGAGCGCCTGGATCTGCTCGGGACTCGCATCAGGGTCTGCCGTGGGCAGAACAGCGCGCACCGGCTCGATGGCCGTGACCCACGCTGCGGCGACGAGCAGCGAGGCCACCGCGCCGGCGACGGCGGTACGCCTGACCGCGGGCTCGGGGAGTGGCGCGCCGTCGGCCGCTCCGCGGCGGACGACCGCCCCGATGCCGGCACCGGCGAGGACGCCGACCGTGTTCGTGGCGAGGTCGTCGGTGTCGCAGAGGCGGGAGATCAACGGGACGGTGGCCTGAGCGGTCTCCACGAGGGCCGTGAAGAGGACTCCGAGCGCGGCGCCGAAGAGCGGCCGCCTGGTGGCCAGGGCGGCGAACAGACCGAACGGAGCGAACAGGGCGACGTTGAGCCGACCCTGCGTCGTGGCGAACGCCTCGATGACGTCGGGGTTGATCGTGCATTGACGCGTGAGGACCCCGCTGCCGCCCCATGTGGTCAGCATGACGGGCCCCATGACCGAGGATGCCCACAGGCCGTGGACCACAGCGCGTGGCCGGTCGACGCGTCGTGCGGCCAGGACGCAGGTGAGGGCACCTGCGGCGAGGGTCACGGCGATGGCGGTCGCGAGGAACACCAGGTGGTGCTGAAAGACGGCTTGGATCATCGAGGAACCTGTTCGTGAGGGAGGAGCCGCGCGCCCCTCCCGTGGGGCCGGCCGTGCGCGGGTGTCGTGTCACGCGTCCGGAGAGTCGAGTGAGGCCAGTCCCTTGAGGCAGTCGTCGACCACGCGGTCGATCCCCTTGCGCTCGGCGATGGCCAGGGCTTCGCGCCAGTTGTTCCGTGCCTGCTCGCGGTCGCCGAAGTGGAGGTGCGCGCGGGCGAGGGCCTCCAGGGTGTCGGCCACCTGGAAGTCGTTCCTGAGCCGCTGGGAGATCGCGAGTGACTCCTCGAAACAGGCGAGGGCCTCGTCGCGCCGGTCGAGGGCGCGCAGCGCATCGCCGAGGTTGACCAGGGCGATGGTCTCGAAGAGGGTCTGACCCTCGGCGCGGACGATGCCCAGGCACTGGCGGAAGGCCCGTTCGGCGCCGGCCGCGTCGCCCGAGCCGAGGAGCAGCGTGCCGAGGGCGTGAATGTTCGCCATCGCCGGGGGTCCGGTCTCCGAGTGCAGGGCGATCGCGCGCCGAACCGCGGTCAGTCCCTCCTGCATCCGGCCGGCCTGGGCACAGGCCTGGCTGTAGTTCGCCAGGGATACGGCGTGCCGCTTGGTGTCTCCGATCTGCTCGTACAGGGCGACGGCCGCTGCCAGGTGGGCCAGGCTGGTCTCGTTGCGGTAGGAGGCTCCGTGCGCCGTTCCGAGGAAGTGCTCCATCTGCGCCTGCCCCCGGAGGTCGCCGGCCCGCCGGGCCGCGGCGAGTGCCCGGGTGGCCGGCGGGGCCCATTGATCGGTGGCCCACCAGTTGGCGAGGGTCCAGCCGAAGAGCGTGTCGGCGATGCGCCAGCTCAGCTCGGGCCGGATGTCGGCCGCGGTTCGGACGGCGTGGTGGATGGCGAGGATCTCCGCGGTGATCCAGCCCAGTGCCTGGTCCGTGGTGGTGAACTCCGGCAGCGGAGCCCCGGGGTCCGGTGCGGCGTACGAGTGCGGTCGGGTGCGCGTGGCCACGTCGGCCTGCCGGGTTGCCGCCCAGTACCACGTGATGATGCGCAGCAGCCCGGCCTGGCGCTCGTCCTGACCCTCCTCCTGCTCGGCGCGCTCGGCCGCGAACTCACCGAGGAGATCGTGGAACCGGTAGGCGCCTGGTGAGGGGTTCTGCAGGAGGTGGGTGCCGACGAGGATGTCGAGGAGGTCGAGGGTCTGCTCGACGGGCTGGTCGAGGAGGGCGGCGGCTGCCTCGGCGGAGAAGGGATGGGCGGGCCAGAGGCCCAGGCGGCGGAAGGCCGCGGCAGCCTCGCGCTCCGCCTGGCGGGGGCTTCCGCTCAAGGCCTGGTAACTCATCAGGAACACCTCCCTGACGTCCAGGTGGTCGAGAGTGAGCGCGGGGAGCCGATGACCGGCCCGGTCGAGGCGGCCGGCGGTGGCGGAGACCGTGCGCTCGTTGTGGGCCAGACGCGCTCCGACGATGCGCAGGGCGAGCGGCAGCCCGGCGCAGGCGGTGAGGATCTGCTCGGTGGCGGCGCGCTCGGTGGAGAGTCGTTCGCGGCCGCAGATCGCCGCGAGCAGCTGGTGCTGCTCGTCCGCCGCGAGGGGCTGGAGCACGAGGTACGTGGCCGCGCCCAGTCCGGTGAGCGCGTGCCGACTGGTGACGACCACGGCACCGGGGCCGCTGCCGGTGAGGAGGGGGACGACCTGTGCGGTGTCACGGGCGTTGTCCAGGACGATGAGGACACGGCGTTCGGCGACGGTGGCCCGGTACAGGGCCGCCCGGTCGTCGGTGTCCTCGGGCACCGAGCGGGCGGGGACACCGAGGTCGGTGAGGAAGCGGGCGAGCAGGTCGTGGGCGGTACGGGGGGTACCTGATCCGAAGCCCCGCAGATCCGCGTAGAGCTGCCCGTCGGGGAAAGAGCCGCGGAGGCCGTGGGCGGCGTGGAGGGCAAGGGTGGTCTTCCCGATACCGCCCATGCCCGAGACGACGACGACAGAAGGCGGGCCGTCGGCCCCGGACGCCAGCAGACGCTCGCGCAGGGCGGCGAGCTCCGCGGCCCTGCCGGTGAAGTCACCGATGTCACGGGGGATCTGGAAGGGCCCGCCTCGGATGAGCCGGGAGTCCACGGCCGCCGCGCCGGTGCCGGTGGCGTCCAGCGGCGTCCCCTGAGCGGGGCGCGCCGGCTGGGGCGGGGCCGCCGGCTGCGGATCCGGCGGGGCCGGGGCGGTCGGGCCGGCCGGTGGTGAAGCCGGCGCGAGCAGCTCGCGGAAGACCTGCTGGGTGGAGGGAGCGGGATCGATGCCGAGTTCGTCGGCCAGGGAACGACGCAGGCCGTGGTACGCGGCGATGGCGTCGGCGGTGCGCTCGCCCTGCTGCAGGGCCCGCATCAGCTGACGGTGGAACGGCTCGCGCAGCGGATGGGCGGCAGCGTAGCGGGCGATGTCGGCGGTGACCTCGCGATGGCGGCCGGTGCGCAGGTGGGCCTCGAACCGCAGCTCGACCGCCTGCAGATGCTGTTCCACGAGGTGGACGATCTCAGGGGTGCCGTGAAGCGAGGGAAACTCGGGCACGGGCCGGCCACGCCACAGGGCCAGCGCCCCGGCACTCCCCTCGGTGAGGGTCTCCCAGTCGCCCGCCTGCAGAGCGCCCTGGGCGCGCGCGAGGTGTGCGCCGAAGAGCTCCGCGTCCAGTTCGCCGGGCCGGACGTGAAGGGCGCAGGCGCCTCGGGTCACGTGCAGCCGGTTGCGCTCCGGCCCGAGCGCGGACCGCAACCGCGCGACGTGGTTGTGCAGCGAGGCGAGCGCGGTGCGGGGCGGATGGTCGCCCCATACGGCGGCCATGAGGCGATCCACCGATCGGGGCACACCGGGCCGCAGCAGCAGGGTGGCCAGCAGCAGGCCGGCCTTGGGCCCGGGTATCTGTTGCGGCTCTCCCTCCAGATGAAGCGTCAGTTCACCGAGCAGCCCGAACCTCACGCGCTCCGACAACACCTTTGGATCTCCCCCGTGCGCAGGCTCGAGCCCGCTGTTCCCCACCCCTGTTATGGCCATGTTAGTGACTTGTTATGGCTGGTTGAGACGCTGCACAGCGGATGCCCGGCTCCCGTCGTCCCAGGGGAGAGCCGGTGTGCAGAGGCAGGAACCGTGGAACGGAGTACAAGAAGATGAAGCGCACGATCGCCGCGTTCGGCGCGGCCGCGGCCGTGGCCCTCGGCGTGGTCGGCACGGCCCCGACGGCCTCGGCGGCGGACGGCTGGTGCAGCAGGACCGTCGAGGTCACACGCAACGGCTACCGTGCGGCGGTGCCCGCAACCGCCGGCGGTTCCACCTCCTGCGTCATGGGCCGGGGCTCCAGCGGCAGTCAGGTGGAGGCTCTCCAGTTCGCCCTGTCCATCTGCAACGACCTCTACCTGAGCAGCGACGGCAGCTACGGGCCGCAGACCGAGGCCGCGGTGCGGACCGTGCAGTCCCGCAACAACCTGAGCGCCGACGGCGTGTACGGCCCCAACACCCGCAACGCCACCTCGTGGCGCTGGTACCCGGTGGACTGGAGTGCCAACAACCCCGTCTGCGCCAGGTTCTGACACCCCCGGGGCGCACCGCCCCCGTCTCCCCTCCGGAACATCTCTCAAGGCATTGGAAGTCAGAACAGTGAAGCGCATACTCGCCGCCTTCGGCACGGCCGCCGTCGTGTTCGCAGGAGTGATCAGCACCGCCCCCGCCGCCTCGGCCGCCGACGGCTGGTGCGGCAGCACCGTCGACGTGTCCCGCAACGGCTACTCGACCCTGGTCCCCTCCACCACCTCGGGGTCGACGTCCTGTGTCATGGGCCGCGGCTCCTCCGGTGATCCGGTGTCCGAGCTCCAGCGAGCGCTGGCGATCTGCCACAACCTGGACGTGGGCGCCATCGACGGCGTGTACGGAGCCAGGACCGAGGCCGCGGTGCGGACCCTGCAGTCCCGCAACGGCCTGAGCCCCGACGGCGTCTACGGCCCCAACACCCGCAACGCCGTCTCCTGGCGCTGGTACGCCTACCCGTCGGGCGGCGGGACCTGCGCCCGCCTCTGAGCGGCGACTCCCTCCCGCACGGCCGCCTGCCGCAGTGACCCCACCCGACAAGGACACGCCTCTATGAAAAGGCCCCTGGCCGCTCTTGCCATGACCGCGGTCTCGATCCTCGGCATGATGACCGTGGCGCCTTCCGCCAACGCCGCCGACGGCACCTGCACGAGCACCACGAACGTCTGGCGGAGCTACAACAAGAACAACTACGTCAGCACCGTGCCCACGACCGGGAGCGGCTCCACCTCCTGCATCATGCAGCAAGGAGCCTCCGGCTACCACGTGTTCGTGCTGCAGTACACGCTCCACTTCTGCCACGGCTACAACATCCGCATGGACCACCAGTACGGGCCGGAGACGGCAGCCGCCGTGCGGTCGTTCCAGGCGTCGAAGGGTCTGGCCGCCGACGGAATCTACGGCCCCAACACCCGCAACGCACTGTCCTGGCGGTTCTATGTCACGGACGGAAGCTCCTTGGCGTGCTGGCGACTGTGATGCCACGGACGGCGATCGCCCTCGAGTCGTGGGCGGTGTGACCCCATCGAGCGCGCCGCGCGACGGCCCCCCGGATCCCTCCGGCGGGGCCGTCCCGCGTTTCCGGGCCGACCTGGGCAGCGGGGGGAGGGGGGAGGGAGAAGTCGGCGTGCTCTTCGACAGCCCCGGCAGGCGTCGGTCAGGGGCAGCGCCACGACCACCGGAAGCAGCGCGGGAGCGTCGATGTCAGTGGCCGGAGATAGCTTCGTTCCTGTTCCGCCGCAACGGCGAGAACATCCCCTTTGACGTGCATGGGAGAGGTACGTTGCCGGTCTGGGAGCTGTCGAGCACGGCGCGGGTGGTACCGCCCGCGCGACCGCGGAAACTCGCCAAGGTGCCGTTCGTCGAACTGGCCGACGGACGGTTGCAGGGAGTCGTGTCCAGTGGGTCCGACGCAGGACGCGTGTACGTGTCCTCGATCGCGACCGCGACGTACGCGTTCGCCTGCAGCACGAACAACAACCGCCCCTGCGGGGGTGCTCGGGGCGGCTTCTGCAACCACATCCGGGCGCTCGTCGGCGAGGCCGTCCTGCAGTACGGCGCCGAGCGCGTCGCCCGCTACCTGAAGGCCGACACGGGCGACACGCCGGACACCGGGCCCGACGCGAACGGGCTCGTCGCGCTGATGACGGCCACGCGGCCCTCGCAGGGCGACACCTCGGCCGCGGCGCCGGTGTTCAGCCGCTTCCTGCGGCACCTCGCCTACCTGGAACTGGAGCCGACCACCGTGCCGCTGCCCGAGATGCAGTGGTTCCCGCCGACGAGGACGGTCGCCTGATGCGTACGGACCTGTTCACCGACCCCCTCGACGGGCTCGACGAAGCCCTGTCCGCCGTCGACGCGTTCGACCGGGCAATCGTCTCCGGACTGCTCCGCCCGCAGCCCGACCAGGCCGCGGGACTTGCGGCACTCGCCACGGCCGTCGCGGGAACGCCGCTGGCCGCGCTGGTCGCCGAGGCGGCCGACAAGGCCGCCGCCGGTGCCGCGGGCGAGGACCACCTCGTGGCGCTCGCCGCCGCCCGCACCGCCCTCATGGGTTCCGCCCACGACGCCCTGACCGAACGCGTCGCGGACATCACCGGCCGGCCGCGCGCCGAACGGAACACCCCGGACGCCGCGCCGGACGAGCCCGGGGCCAACGTCCTGGCCGCCGCGCGCGCCTGGCTGTGCGACCTCGCACGTGCGGGCTGGCACGGCATCGACCACGATCTGGTCGCCGGCGCCGCGCCCGTCGTCTCCGCGATGCTGCCGGACCTGCGGCTGCGCCGGCAGGCCACCCTGCTCGACGGCTTCGCCGCCGAACTCGCCGCCTCCTGCCCCGGGGCGACCCTGGACCGCGTCCCGGTCCGCCGCTGGGCCGACCTGTGGACGCGCGCCCTGCTCCTGACCCTGCCGGGCGCCGCCCGGACTCCGGCCCTGTCCACCGCGACCGGCCGTCTGCTGCCGCTGGGAGTGGACGTCCAGGAACACGCGACGGCCGTACAGGCCCAGGTCCACGCGGTGTTCGAGCCCGCTGACGGCACGGAGCCGCGTCTGGTCCGGGCGGCCGTGTCGGCCCCCAAGCCGGACACGGTCGTGGGAGCGGGTCTGTGGCAGCTGCTCCGGCCGCGGATGTCGCTGCTCGCCGCCGTGGGCGAGTGCCGCGCGATGGAGCTCGACGCCATGCCGGTCACGGACGAGGGCGACCTCGTCTGGGACGACGAGCGGGCGCGTACGGGAGAGCCCGCCGACCCGTTCGGCACGGCCCGGGTCATCCTCTCCGCCGCCACCGACCCGGTGACGGCGCCGCTGGACCGCCACCCGGCGCGTATCGCCGTCCCCGTCCTCCTGGAGGGGTACACGGTGGCGGACGAGGACGACGGCCGGGCGGTGTTCGTGCTCGCGGGGCACCGGCTGGCCGTCGACACCGACCGCGTCCCCACCGCCGGTCCGCTCACCCCGGAGGCGGTCGTCGCGTCCGGTGCGTGTCTGGGACTGCTCCGGTGGGACGCGGGGGAGTTCGTCCTCCAGCCGCTGGCCGTCGAGACGACCGTCCGGAAGAAGACCACCGCCGTCCACGCGGGCGCGTGGGCCGGAGGCACCACCGACAAGGCGGGTGCCAGGGCGGAGAAGGCGGCCACGGACTCCGTCGCCGTGCTGCGCGAACGAGCCGGGAAGCTGCTGCGCGCATGACCGACACCGACACCGACACCGACACCGACACCCACACCCACACCCCTTCCCCCGGCCTCCCGCCGACCGCCCCCGACCCCGACGACAACCGTCGGCAGGTCCTCTACTGGCGGCTCCTCGCCCGGCTCTTCGACCCCGAGGAGCAGGCCGCCCTGGAGGCGGCGAGCCTCGCCGTCGTCGAGGACATCGGACTGCCGTCCGCGCTGCTCGACCCGGGCGCGTCCGTCGACTCCGTCGTCCAGCGCCATCCGGAACTGGCCGAAGAGTTCGACGGGTTGATGACCCCGGAGCCCGATCCGGACGGTGCACGCGACCGGGCGGCCGAGGTACGACGCGCCGCACTCGCGTCGAAGCTGCTGCTCAACGTCTTCTCCACCGGATCGGGGACGGTCTCCGCCGGGCAGCTGGCCCGCTGGCAGTCGGACGCCGGCTGGCTGGAGCGTTCGCTCGGCTGCCCGCCCGGCGGCCTGCGCGGCGGCCGGGGCGCCGGAGCCGTGGTCGACGGCGGCGGCGCGGGACTCGAACTCGGCTCGGTCGAGGCCGACCTCGTCCGCCGGATGCACCTGCGCGAGGTGCTGGCCGACCCCGCACTCGCCGCCCGGCTCACCCCCAGCATGTCCCTGATCGAGCAGCTCCTGCGGGACAAGGGAAACCTGTCCGGCGTCGCGCTCGCCAACGCCAAGTCCCTCATCCGGCGTTACGTCGACGAGGTCGCCCAGGTGCTCCGCACCCAGGTGGAGAAGGCCACCGTCGGTGAGCTGGACCGCTCGGTCCCGCCGAAGCGGGTCTTCCGCAACCTCGACCTCGACCGCACCATCTGGAAGAACCTCACCAACTGGAGCCCGGAGGAGGAGCGGCTCTACGTCGACCGCCTCTACTACCGGCACACCGTTCGCCGGACCACACCGCAGCGGCTCGTCGTCGTCGTGGACCAGTCCGGCTCGATGGTCGACTCGATGGTCAACTGCACCATCCTCGCCTCGATCTTCGCCGGACTGCCGAAGGTGGACGTCCACCTCATCGCGTACGACACCCGCGCGATCGACCTCACCCCCTGGGTGCACGACCCGTTCGACGTCCTCCTGCGCACCAACCTCGGCGGCGGCAACGACGGGCCCGTGGCGATGGCCATGGCCCGACCGAAGATCGCCGAGCCGAAGAACACCGTCATGGTGTGGATCTCCGACTTCTACGAGTTCGACCGCTCACAGCCCCTGTTCGAGGGCATCGAGGCGGTCCACCGGTCCGGCGTGCGGTTCATCCCCGTCGGCTCGGTGACCAGCTCGGGACGGCAGGAGGTCAACCCCTGGTTCCGGGAGCGGTTCAAGGCGCTCGGCACCCCGGTGGTCTCCGGCCACATCGACAAGCTCGTGCACGAACTCAAGACCTTCCTCACCTGAGCCCGCCCAGAAAGGCCCCTCGCATGTCCGACCTGCTCCGCGCCCCCGCCGAGATCAAGTACGCCGAGGAACTCGACTGGCTCGAGTCGATCGACGACAACCCCAAGCCGTTCTCGTGGCGCCTCTCCCCGAAGATGGTCCGCCTCTTCATCCTCGGCTCCGAGCGGGCCGACGGACTGGACCGGGAGGTGACGCAGAAGTGGTTCGGCGACCGCAGTTTCGTCGAGCGCTCCATCGTCACCCTCGCCTCCGACCGCGGTCTGCTCCTGATCGGAGACCCCGGCACCGGCAAGAGCTGGCTCGCCGAGCTCCTCTCCGCCGCGATCAGCCGCAACTCCACCCAGGTCGTCCAGGGCACCGCGGGCACCACCGAGGACCACATCAAGTACTCGTGGAACGTCTCGATGGTCATCGCCAAGGGCCAGTCCCGCGAGTCGATGATCCCCTCGCCGATCATGACCGCGATGGAGACCGGCACCATCGGCCGCTTCGAGGAACTCACCCGCTCCACCAGCGACGTCCAGGACGCGCTCATCTCGATCCTCTCCGAGAAGTACATCTCGGTGCCCGAACTCGACAGCGCCGGCGGCGAGAACATCGTCTTCGCCCAGCCGGGTTTCTCGGTCATCGCCACCGCCAACAGCCGCGACCGCGGCGTCAACGACCTGTCCTCCGCGCTCAAGCGCCGGTTCAACTTCGTCCGCATCCCGGTCGTCACGAACAAGAAGAGCGAGGCCGAGATCGTCCGCTTCCGCACCGAGGAACTCCTGCGCCGGCACTCGATCGAGCTGGACGTGCCGCCGACCCTCCTCGACGTCCTCCTCCAGAGCTTCGCCGACCTCCGCGCCTCCGCCGCCGCGGCCGGGAGCGACGACGAGAAGCTGGAGTCCGCCCTGTCCACCGCCGAACAGATCGGCGTCCTGGAGGACGCGGTCCTGCACAGCGACTTCTTCGGCGAACGCACCCTCACGGCCCGCGCCCTCGCCGCCTCCCTGGTCGGTACGCTCGCCCGCCGCGAGCCCGAGGACCTGGCCATCCTCAACAAGTACCTCCACGGCGTCGTCGAACCGCGCGGCAAGGAGCAGGGCGGCTCCTGGCCCGAGTTCCTCGAGGGCGGCCGCGAGGCGATCGCGAAGCTGGCATGAGCACCACGTCCGAGACGCCCACAAGCGCCTCCTTCGCCGCCCTGCGCGGACAACTCCACGAAGCGGCGGCCGAGTTCGCCGGCGGTCAGGACGCCCTGGAGGGCATCCTGCTCGGCATGGTCGACGACGTCGACCGGGCGGTCGCCGAACCGCTGGAGATCTTCCCCGTCTGCCATCACTCACCCGCCTCCGCCCTCGCGATGGCCCGCAGGCTGCGCGAGAAGCAGCCCAAGGTCGTGTACCTGGAGCTGTGCGAGGACATGGCACCGCTCCTCACCGAACTCCGCAACTGCCGGCTGCCCGTGGCCGTGCAGGCCTTCGCGAGCGAGATCGACGGCTTCCCGCCCGACTGGGCCCCGCTCTCGGTCGTCGCCCCGATCACCGAGGCCTCCGCCGAGTACCAGGCCATCGCGTACGCCCTCGACACCCCCGGCGTGGAGCTCGTCCTCGTCGACCGCTCCTCCGACCACGTCTTCCAGTGGGACACCCGACAGCCGGCCGACGGCGAGACCCACCCGGCCGAGACCGAGGCGGAGCCCGCGTCCGGGGCTGAGGCCGAGCCCGAGGCGGCCCTCCACGGCGAGGCGGTCGGCGTCGAGATCGGCGACCTGCGTCCGCGCTTCGCCGAACTCGAGGAGCACCTGCTGCGGCACGGCAAGGTGCGGCACTGGTCGGAGTGGTGGCACCAGTACGTCGAGGTCCCCCTCGGCGACAGCGACCACGACACCTACCGCCAGGTCATGTTCCTCATCGGCAGCCTGTTCCGGCGACTGGCACCCGGCCGGGGCGAGCGGGTGCGGGTCGACGAGGACCGCGAGCGCTACATGTGGACCCGGATGCGCGAGCATCTCGCCGCGACCGGCACCGACCCCGCGGACTGCCTGTACGTGTGCGGCGCCTTCCACGCGGCCAGCCGCGTCGACGAGTTCGGCGTCCACGGCACGGGCGACTTCGCCGTCTCCCCGCGGACCGCCACGACCTGGCAGTACGGGCTGATCCCCTCCAGCCACGCGGCGATCGAGGCACAGTTCGGCCTCGCGTCCGGCTCGGTGTCGATCGCCGCGACGGAATGGGCGAAGAACCTCAAGCGCACCCGGGTGAAGCCGTACCGGCTGGAGGGCCAGTCCGGCACGAAGAAGCCGAGCGCGAGGAAGGCGGCGGCGAAGACCCCGGCGGCCACGCCCACGCCCGTACCCGCGTCCGGCCTCGCGACCGATCCCGCCGCCGATCCCGCCGCCGGTCCCGCGTCCGGTCCGGTCGCCGGTCCTGCGTCCGGTCCGGCTGAGGACCGCCTCAGCGGCTTCCTCCGGCAGCCGCCCGTCCTCCATACCCTCGACGAGGCCGAGCTGCTCGGCTGGTCCGTGGACATCGTGCGCGCCGCCCGCCGCAGCGGCTATCTGGCCTCCACCGCCGACGCCATCGCCGTGTTCGAGACGTCGATCCTGCTCGCCGCCATGCGGGACCGGGCCAAGCCGACGCCGTACGACTTCCAGGACGCGGCGGTCACCTGCATCGAGAAGGACACCGTCCCCGGCCGGCGGGACGTGCGACGGCTCGTCGAGATCATGATGGGCGGCGACCGGATCGGCCAGGTCGGCTACGACGCGCTGCCGCCCCTCGCCCGTGACGTGCACGACCGGCTGGCGCCCCTGGAGCTGAACCTCCAGCAGCGCGGCGTACGCCGGGCCCTGCTCGACATGGCCTCACGGCCGGAGCTGCGCGCCTGCTCGGACGTCCTGTGGATGCTGCGCCGTCTGCTGCCGCCCGGCGCGGCCCGTCCCGTGATGGGGGAGCGGCGGCTCGGCGAGCGGTCGATCCAGGAGTCCTGGGACCTCTCGCTCGGCACGCACCAGCGCGCGCTCATCGAGCTCGGGTACGAGGGCGTGAGCCTGGAGCAGGTGCTGGAACAGCGGCTGCGCCGCGCGGCGTACGGACCGCAGGCCACCACGGCCGAGGTCCTCGCGGCCGTCGAGGACGCGACGCTCTACCTCGGCGGCCGGCGCCTCGCCGACGAGCTCGGCACCCGGGCCCTCGAGGTCCTCGCCGGCGAGCGCACGGTGGACGGGGCCCCGGCGGTACTGCGCCGGGTGCGCGGCCTCCTGGCGTACTACCGCACCAGCGAACCGGTCCTCCCGCCGTGGATCGAGTCCTTCGTCAGGGCCGGGTACGCGCACTACTGCACCCTGCTGCCGACGGCGTTCCGGGACGAGGACGCGACCGTGGGGCAGGTGGCGGCGATGCTGGGCTTCCTGTTCAGCATGGAGAGCCTGGCGCTGTCGCTCGGCTGCGACCGGACCCAGCTGGAACTCGCAGTCGCGCAGTCGCACCCGAACGACCCGGCCAAGACGGCCCTGCTGTGGGCCGCCCAGGTCCAGCTCGGCACGCTGTCCCGCGGCGAACTGCGCGGGCGCTGCGACGAACTCCTCGGCAACCCCCTGGTGGTGCCCTCGTACCCCCGGTACCTCAGCGGCTTCGTGCACGCCCTCGAGCCGGTACCGGGACTCGCGGACGTCGTCGTGGAAGCGGTGTCGAACGCCTTCGGAAGGCTCCCCGACCCCGTCCTGCTGCCGTGGCTGCCCACCCTCATCACCACGCTGCGGTCGAACGCCGCCGACCTCGCCCCGCTGATCGTCCGGGAGGCGGGCCGGATCTTCCCCGCACGACTGGCGGCCCTGGACGCCTGGGTCCCCCCGTGGCGCGCACAGCCGGTGGCCCGGGCGCCGCTGGCCGCGCCCGCGCCGCGCGGCGCGGTGCTGCTGCCCCTCCATCCGGAGACCTGCGACGCGCTCGCGGACCTTCTGGGCCGCACGGACGGGTGGGCCCCCGCGGACGGACCGGCGACGGGTGCGACGGCCCCGGCGGGCGCGGCGCTCCTGTTCACCCACCGCGCCACCTGCGACGCCGTCGCGGATCTGCTGGGTTGCGGCGGTGCCTGGACGCCCGTGGTTCCGGCGCACCCCGCGTCGTCCCTGACGGCGCGACACCCGGCCACGGCCCACGCGGTGGCGGCGCTCTTCGCGACGCCGTGACGGCGCACCGGCCGCCGGGTCGTCGGACCCGGGCGGCCGGTGCGGGTGCGGGGGAGCGGTCGTGCGGCGGATCAGTCGTCGACGGCGTCCAGGACGGGGCCGAGGTCGACGAACTTGAAGTTGGTCGCGGGGCGGTCACCGTCGCCGGGGGCGTCGTGGCCGTCCTGGACGACGAGGAGACCGTTCGGGTACTTCGCACCCAGGGGGGCGTTCAGGGCAGCGGCGCCGTCGCACTCCTCGGAGCCGTCGAGGGCGCCGCTCGCGGCGGCGACCCGGAAGCCGCCCTCGTACTCGTTGCGGTCCGAGAGCTCCCGGTCGTAGGCGGCGAAGGTGTTGTCGCCCTGGCTGGAGGCGAGCAGGTATCCGTCACCGTCGGACTCGGTGACCAGCGTCAGACCCTCGACGTCCGCAGAGATCCTGGTCCCGCCGTAGCCCGGGTCGGCGCCCGGGGTGCACTCCTCGGTCTCCTCGTCGTAGACGCCGGGGACGCCGTACTCGCGGACCTTGTCGAGCAGCCGGGGCGTGCCGGTGAGGTCGGCGCGCAGCCGCCAGATGCCGATGTCCTCCTGGCCGGCGTACAGCGTGCCGTTGGCGGGGTCGACGACCATGCCCTCGACCTGCGGCAGCTCGCCGGGCTCGCCGCACGGGGCCCACGAGGTGCCGTTCGGCAGCCGGAACGTGTCCGGCAGGTCCAGGGTGCGGATCTTGCGGTACGTGACCTTGCCGCCCGCGGCCGGGAGCAGTTCGAGCAGGGCGATGGAGGTCCGCTCGCGGCGGCTGACGAGTGCGAAGGACTTCCCGGACGCCGGGTCCGTCCAGGTCGCCAGCCCGTACGCGGTCCGCTGGTCGTTGATCTCGGCCTGGTCCCGCGAGAAGACGGCCGGGGCGGCGGGATCGGTGACATCGGTCAGCGGTCCGCCCGCCCGGTCGCGGTCGATGCGGTGGAACCGCAGCCGGTCGTGGCCGCGGTCGCTGGTGACGGCGAGGTCGGCCCGCCCCGAGGAGAGCCGCAGGCCCTGGACGAGGTCCACGTTGTTGAACCGGCCGGGGGCGTCGTCCGGTCCGTCGGCCGGAGGCGCGGCTATCGACTGCAGCGGGCGCGCGTCCAGGTCGTAGACGCGGAGCCCGCCTTCCTTGGCGGTCGCGATGACGAGGCTGCGGCCGGGGGCGGCGGCGTTGCGCCAGATGGCGGGGTCGTCCGCGTCGGCGTTGCCGCCCGCGTCGTCGTCGTGCAGCACCGGCGTCTCCGCGTGGGGGGTCACGGCCGGCAGCGAGCGGGCGGGACCACGGTGGCGGGCCTGGGCCTGGGCATCGGCCTGGGCATCGGCGTCGGCCTGGGCGGGCACGGCGAGGGCGGCCGCGGCGAGCGCCGTGGTGACGGCGAGCACGAGCGATCGGGCGGTACGGGGGCGAGTCACGCAAGTCTCCTCGGGAGGGGGGGCTTGTACGTCCTGCGTGAGCGTGGTGCCCTTCCGTGTCCGCCCGGCGGACTCCGACCGGCCGGAGGTCCGAAGTCCAGGTGTACGCACGATGAACCGCGGCGCGGGGGCGGGCCCGTGGCGGCGGGCCCCCCCCCCAAGGTGGTGTGGGGCGAAAAGGCGGGGGGGTGTACGGACCCC
>NZ_JBHTSA010000081.1:0-38556 GCF_042795405.1 Streptomyces sp. NPDC056480
TCGCTGGGCTCATAACCCAGAGGTCGCAGGTTCAAATCCTGTCCCCGCTACTCAGAGGACGAGGGCCCGGATCCATAAGGATCCGGGCCCTCGTCGTGTGTCGGCGTGCGCGGGGGGCTCGAAGAGCGGTAGGGAAGGGGCGAGTTGGCGTGAGTCGTGTTTGACTTGTCTCTCTGTGGGCATGTCGACAAAACGCTGAGTGACCTCACTGGCTGCGGTATACCAGGTGTGCTCGGGTTGCGGGTGGTGCGACGATGGTATTTATGGGGGACAGGGCAACTCTGTTGGAGACAGGGCGGTTTGTGCAGCGGCATGCCAGGAACGCCGCGGACGAGATCATCGAGGCAGTGGGGGCCGTCGATGCGGCCGTCGACACCACCGCCGAGACGGATGCCGACACCGAGAACGAGACCGAGACCGAGGCCCGCCACCGGCGTGCCGCCGAGCGCGGCGACCTCGCCTCGATGAGCGCGCTCGGCGCGCTGCTGCTGCGCCGCGGCGACCTCGACGGCGCCGAGCCCTATCTGCGCGGTGCCACCGCCGAGGGCGACCGGGCCGCCGCGAACAACCTCGGGGTCCTGCTGCACCAGCGCGGCTACGCCGAGGAGGCCGCCGGCTGGTGGCGGGTCGCCGCCGTCGCCGGCTCCGCGCCCGCCGCCCACGCACTCGGCCGCCACCACCGCGAGCGCGGCGACGAGCCGGCCGCCGAGTACTGGCTGCGCCAGGCCGCCGAGCAGGGCCACGCCCTCGGCGCGTACGCCCTCGCCGACCTCCTGGAGCACCGCAGCGACGTCGGCGCCGAGCGCTGGCTGCGCGCCGCCGCCGAACAGGGCCACCGCGAGGCCGCGTACCGGCTGGCCCTCGCCCTGGAGCGCCGCGCCACCGAGACCACCCGCGGCCCGCACGACACCGGCACCCGGCTCCGGGTGCCCGGCACCGGCGCGCTCGTGCCCACCGGCGCGCCCGCCGCCGCCCCGGGCACCGACGCCGCGGCCGGGCGGGCCGTCGGCGAGCCCGGGAGCGAGCCCACCGAGGCCGAGCAGTGGTTCCGGCAGGCCGCCGCGCGCGGCCACCGGCGCGCCGCGCTCCACCTCGGCGCGATCCTGGAGCACCGCGGCGAGCTCAAGGAGGCCGGCCGCTGGTACCTCAGCTCCGCCAAGGAGGGCGAGGCCAAGGCCGCCTGTGCGCTCGGCTTCCTGCTCCGCGACGCGGGCGACGAGGAGAGCGCCGCCGTGTGGTGGCTGCGCGCCGCCCAGGACGGCGACGGCAACGCCGCCAACGCCCTCGGAGCGCTGCACGCGGCCAGGGGCGAGCAGCAGACCGCCGAGCGCTGGTACCGGGCCGCCATGGACGCGGGCGACGTGAACGGGGCCTACAACCTCGGGCTGCTCTGCGCCGCCCAGGACCGCATCCCGCAGGCCGAGCAGTGGTACCGCCGGGCCGCCTACGCGGGCCACCGCGAGGCGGCCAACGCGCTCGCCGTGCTGCTCCTCCAGGCCGGCGACGCCAACGGTGCCGAGCCCTGGTTCTCCAAGGCGGCCGAGGCGGGCAGCGTCGACGCCGCGTTCAACCTCGGCATCCTCCACGCGGGCCGTGACGACGACCGTACGGCCCTCGTCTGGTACGAGCGGGCGGCGGCCGCCGGGCACACCGAGGCCGCCCTCCAGGTCGGCATCGCGGCCCTCCGGGACGGCGACGAGCGGACCGCCGAGCGGCACCTGCGCTGCGCGGCCGGCGGCGGCAGCGCCGAGGCCGCCTTCCGGCTCGCCTCGGTGCTCGACGCGCGTCGCCCCGACCCGGGCCCGGCCGTCCTCGGCGCGCCCCGGGAGGAGAAGAGCGAGTGCGAGGAGTGGTACGAGCGGGCCGCCCAGCAGGGCCACCGGCGGGCCCAGGTGCGGGTCGGCATGCTCGCCGCCGGGCGCGGCGACCTGGCCGAGGCCGACCGCTGGTACCGCGAGGCGGCCGAGGCCGGCAGCCGCAACGGCGCCTTCAACCTCGGGCTGCTGCTCGCCCGCGAGGGCAGCGAGCGCGAGGCCGCCCTCTGGTGGACCCGGGCCGCCCGGGCCGGTCACGGGCGCGCCGCGCTCCGGCTCGCGCTGCTCGCGGCGCGCCGCGGGGAGCTGACCGAGGGGCGCCGCTGGTGCGCCCGCGCGGTGGAGCTGGGTCCCGCGGAGGTCGCGGAGCGGGCGGCACGGCTGAGCGAGGCACTGCACCAGGAGCTGACCGCGTGAGGGTGGCGTGAGGGCCGCGCATCAATGGATTTGCGCTGGTCGAGCGGCGTCCCGTAGAGTCGGGTTTACCGACGCGGGGTGGAGCAGCTCGGTAGCTCGCTGGGCTCATAACCCAGAGGTCGCAGGTTCAAATCCTGTCCCCGCTACTCAGTAGCAGCGAAGGCCCGGATCCAGTCACTGGATCCGGGCCTTCGTCGTGTGTGCGTCGAAGTGCGGGACGCACGGAGAAGGCCCCCGCCGGAGCGGGGGCCTCTGTCAGGCGGTGGTGGCGCAGCTCGGGCAGATGCCGCGGTACGTGACCTCGACGTTCGAGATCGTGAAGCCGAAGCGCTCGGCGTCCGGCAGGTCCGCCAGCGGGTCGCCGGCCGGGTGGACGTCCCGGATCGCGCCGCAGCGGCCGCAGACCAGGTGCTGGTGCGGCCGGTGGGCGTTGGGGTCGTAGCGCTTGGCGCGTCCGTCGGTCGCGACCTCGAGGACCTCGCCGAGGACGACCATCTCGCCCAGCGTGTTGTAGACGGTCGCGCGCGAGATCTCGGGAAGTCGCGTCACGGCGCGCGCGTGGACCTCGTCGGCGGTCAGGTGCACATGATCCCCGTCGAGGACCTCGGCCACGACGCGTCGCTGCGCGGTCATCCGCCAGCCGCGTCCGCGCAGTCGTTCCAACAGGTCACTCATGGGGGTCAGGGTAACAGTCGCGGCTTCGGGTTCCCGAACAGGTGTGACTTTGGATGTTCACTTGACTTAGACAATGTCCATTGTAGGATCTGGTACGGCAGGCAGGGCAGGACAGGACGCAGGAGGCGCACGTGACGCAGGGACCGCTCACCACGGAGGCCGGCGCGCCGGTCGCCGACAACCAGAACAGCGAGACGGCGGGCGTCGGCGGTCCGGTCCTCGTCCAGGACCAGCTCCTGCTCGAGAAGCTCGCCCACTTCAACCGTGAGCGCATCCCGGAGCGCGTGGTCCACGCGCGCGGTGCGGGCGCCTACGGCACCTTCACGCTCACCCGTGACGTCTCGCGGTGGACCCGGGCCGCGTTCCTCTCCGAGGTCGGCAAGCGGACCGAGACGTTCCTGCGCTTCTCCACGGTCGCGGGCAACCTCGGTGCGGCCGACGCGGTGCGCGACCCGCGCGGCTGGGCGCTGAAGTTCTACACCGAGGAGGGCAACTACGACCTCGTCGGCAACAACACCCCGGTGTTCTTCATCAAGGACGCCATCAAGTTCCCCGACTTCATCCACACCCAGAAGCGCGACCCGTACTCGGGCTCGCAGGAGGCGGACAACGTCTGGGACTTCTGGAGCCTCTCCCCGGAGTCGACCCACCAGGTCACCTGGCTCTTCGGCGACCGCGGCATCCCCGCCTCGTACCGCCACATGAACGGCTACGGCTCGCACACGTTCCAGTGGAACAACGAGGCCGGCGAGGTGTTCTGGGTCAAGTACCACTTCAAGACCGACCAGGGCATCAAGAACCTCACCCAGGACGAGGCCAACCGGCTCGCCGGCGAGGACCCGGACTCGCACCAGCGCGACCTGCGCGAGGCCATCGAGCGCGGCGACTTCCCGACCTGGACCGTGCAGGTCCAGATCATGCCCGCGGCCGACGCCGCCCACTACCGCTTCAACCCCTTCGATCTCACCAAGGTGTGGCCGCACGAGGACTACCCGCCGATCGAGATCGGCACCCTGGAGCTCAACCGCAACCCGGAGAACATCTTCGCCGAGGTCGAGCAGTCCGTCTTCAGCCCGGCGCACTTCGTGCCCGGCATCGGCCCGTCCCCGGACAAGATGCTCCAGGGCCGGCTCTTCGCCTACGGCGACGCCCACCGCTACCGCGTCGGCATCAACGCCGACCACCTGCCGGTGAACCGCCCGCACGCCACCGAGGCGCGCACCCACTCCCGTGACGGCTTCCTCTACGACGGCCGCCACAAGGGCGCCAAGAACTACGAGCCGAACTCCTTCGGCGGCCCGTCCCAGACGGACCGGCCGCTGTGGCAGTCCGCGCCGGTCACCGGCGCCACCGGCAACCACGCCGCCGCCGTCCACGCCGAGGACGACGACTTCAGGCAGGCCGGCGATCTCTACCGGCTGATGTCGGAGGGCGAGAGGGGCCGTCTGGTCGACAACCTGGCCGGCTTCATCGCCAAGGTCTCGCGCGACGACATCGCCGAGCGGGCGATCGGCAACTTCCGCCGGGCGGACGAAGACTTCGGCAAGCGGCTGGAGGCCGCGATCCAGGCCCTGCGCGGCTGAGGGCGCCTGCCGAAAGAGGGAGCGGGCCGGATTTCCGTACGGATTCCGGCCCGCTCCCGCGTCATCGCGCGACGCTGTGCAGCGGGATCCAGCAGCGGATGATGTCCCGGACCGAGACGATGCCGACGGGACCGTGGTCGTCGAGGACCACGAGGTGGCGGAACCCGCCGTGGGTCATGGCCTCGGCCGCCTCCTCCAGGGTCCAGGTGGGGGCGGCGAAGACGACGTCGTGGGTGGTGTGGGAGTCGGCGGTCTCGGTGTCGGGGTTCTGGTCGCGGGCCAGTGACTTGAGGATGTCCCGTTCGGTGAGGATGCCGAGCCCGGCGTCCCCGTCCAGGACGACGGCCGCGCCGACGCGGCGCGCCGCCATCAGCCGGGCGGCCTGTCGGAGGGTGTGTGCGGGGCCGATGGTGAGGACCACGGTGCTCATGGCGTCGCGGACGAGCATGGGCGGAGCCACCTCCTTGGTGAAACGTTCCCGCCTTCAACGAGAACGGATTCACAAGTTCACAAGTGGGGGGACTCTCAGAGTGGCACCGGGGGAGGGGGCCGACAAGGGGGCGCGCGAGGCGCCCCCGGGGAGTGCCGAGGGCGCTCGAACGTCAGCGTGAGACCGGGTGCGGCGGGGCGATCAGCCCTCCGCGTCCTCCTGGTTGAGGTAGCTCAGCAGCTCGCCGTGGAGCAGACCGTTCGACGCCGCCGCGTTCCCGCTGTGCGGACCGTGCCGGCCGTCCAGGCCCGTGTACGTACCGCCCGCCTCCTGGACCACGACCGCCACCGCGGCCATGTCCCACAGCGACAGCTCCGGCTCCGCGCAGATGTCCACCGAGCCCTCGGCGACCATCATGTACGGCCAGAAGTCGCCGTACGCCCGCGTCCGCCAGCACGCGCGCGTGAGGTCCAGGAAACCGTCGAGGCGGCCCTGCTCCTCCCAGCCGCTCAGCGAGGAGTACGCGAACGAGGCGTCCTCCAGGGAGGAGACCTTGGAGACCCCGATCCGGCTCGCCGAGGCGAGGCTGCGGCCGGTGTACGCCCCGAGGCCCTTCGCCGCCCACCAGCGCCGGCCGAGCGCCGGGGCCGACACCACGCCCACCACCGGCTGGAAGCCGGTGTCCCCGGCCTCCATCAGCGCGATCAGGGTCGCCCAGACGGGCACCCCGCGCACATAGTTCTTCGTACCGTCGATCGGGTCGATCACCCAGCGGCGCGGGCCCGTGCCCTCCACGCCGTACTCCTCGCCCAGGATCGCGTCGCGCGGCCTGGCGCGCTGGAGCTGCCCCCGGATCAGTTCCTCGGCGGCCTTGTCGGCCTCGCTCACCGGAGTCATGTCCGGCTTCGTCTCGACCTTGAGGTCGAGCGCCTGGAACCGGTCCATGGTGGCCGCGTCGGCGGCATCCGCGAGGACATGGGCGAGACGCAGATCATCGTGGTAATCGGCCATGGTCGGCACTCTATCTCCGTGTGATCCCCGCACGGAGAACCGTCCACCGCCGCCCCTTGACAGTGCCGGAACGCCTGCCGACCCTGAGCACGGAAACGATTCCCCGGTCCGGGAGGCGCCGATGCCGACTGCCCGCGAGGCCCTGCTCGACGCCGCGCTCGCCGCGCTCGTGCACCGGCCGTGGTCCGCCGTCCGCATGGCCGACCTCGCCGTGGCCGCCCGGGTCTCCCGGCAGACCCTCTACAACGAGTTCGGCAGCAAGGAGGGCCTCGCCCGCGCCCTGGCGCGCCGGGAGGCCGACGCCTATCTCCACGGCGTCCGGCGACTGCTCGCCGCCCCTGCCCCGCCCGAGCGGAACCTGGTCGCCGTCGCCGAGTGGATCGTCACCCGGGCCGCCTCCCGGCCCGTACTGCGGGCCCTGCTCACCGGTGCCTGGGACGAGCGGCTGCCCGCGCCCCGGCCCGCCAGGCCCGGCGCGCGCCCCGCGGCCGTCCCCGCGCAGCGCCGTGCCGACGAGGGGCCGCCCGCGCCCGGCGATCTGGTGGCGGCGACCGTGGCCTGCGCGGAGGAGCGGTGGGCGGTGGGCTGTGAACTCGCGGTCCGGCTGGCCCTCAGTCATGTCGTGGCGCCCACGATCCCCACCCTGGAGGGGTGGCGGACGGACGGTCAGTGCGCCGAGCCGGACAGCTGGAGCCCGATCACGCCGACGATGACCAGGCTGATCGAGATGAGCTTGAGCGTGGAGACCACGTCACCGAGGAAGATCATTCCGTAGATCGCCGTCCCGGCCGCCCCGATCCCGGTCCACACCGCGTACGCGGGGCCCACGTCGAGCTTCCGCAGGGCGAGCGTGAGGAGGCCGAAGCTGCCCAGGGCGAAGGCCGCGAACGCGACCGTCGGCCACAGCCGGGTGAACCCGTGCGAGAGCTTCAGGCAGACCGCGAACCCCGTCTCCAGAAAGCCCGCCACCACCACCAGCAGCCACGCCATCGTCAGTGCCTCCCACGCCGTCGGTGACTGCTTCGTCGCACTTGGTGCGATTATGCACTTACCTGCCGTGGACGTCCGTAAACGTCGGGGCTCAGTCGCCCTCGCGCCGCTCCCGGGTCGCGAGCAGCCGGCGCAGCGAGACGAGCCGCGCCGGATCGGCGTGCCCCTCCGCCACCCACGCGTCGAGCGCGCAGTCCTGCTCGTCGTGGCTGCACGCGCGCGGGCAGTTCTCCGTACCCGGTACGAGGTCGGGGAAGGCGAGGATGACCCGGGACGGGTCCACGTGGTGCAGGCCGAAGGAGCGGACGCCCGGGGTGTCGATGACCCAGCCGCCCTCCTTGTCGTTGAGCGGCAGGGCCAGCGCGGAGGTGGTGGTGTGCCGGCCGCGGCCCGTGACCGCGTTGACGACACCGGTGGTCCGCCGTCGCTCCGGCGGGACCAGGGCGTTGACCAGGGTCGTCTTGCCGACGCCGGAGTGCCCGACGAACGCGGTGGTCCGGCCCTTGAGGTGCTCGTGGACCCGCTCGGCGGCGACCCCGTCCACGAACTCGTCGCGCGTGGTCACCACGTACGGCACACCGAGCGCGCCGTACATGTCGAGGAGGTCGTCCGGCGGGGCCAGGTCCGACTTGGTGAGGACGAGCAGCGGGGTGAGGCCGCCGTCGTACGCCGCGACCAGGCAGCGGTCGATCAGACGCGGGCGCGGCTCGGGATCGGCGAGGGCGGTGACGATGGCCAGCTGGTCGGCGTTGGCGACGACCACCCGCTCGTACGGGTCGTCGTCGTCGGCGGTGCGGCGCAGCACCGAGCTGCGCTCACCGATCCGCACGATCCGGGCGAGGGTGTCCTTCTCGCCGGACAGGTCGCCGACGAGCGAGACGCGGTCGCCGACCACGGCGGCCTTGCGGCCCAGCTCGCGCGCCTTCATCGCGGTGACCGCCCGGTCGTCGACCAGGACGGTCAGCCGGCCGCGGTCGACGGTGAGGACCATGCCCTCGACGGCGTCCTCGTGCTTCGGGCGGATCGTGGTGCGGGGACGGGTGCCCTTGCGGTTCGGCCGCTGGCGGATGTCGTCCTCGTCGGTGTGCTTGCCGTAACGCCGCATGGTTCAGGCCCCGAGCATTTCGGTCCACATCCTCGGGAAGTCGGGCAAGGTCTTCGCCGTCGTGGCCACGTCCTCGATCTCCACGCCCTCGACCGCGAGGCCGATGATGGCGCCCGCCGTCGCCATGCGGTGGTCGTGGTACGTGTGGAACACGCCGCCGTGCAGCGGGCGCGGGCGGATGTGGAGACCGTCCTCGGTCTCGGTCACGTCGCCGCCCAGCTCGTTGATCTCCTTGGTGAGCGCCGCCAGCCGGTCCGTCTCGTGCAGCCGGAGATGGGCGACGCCGCGCAGGGTCGACGGGGAGTCCGCGAGGGCCGCGACCGCCGCGATGCCGGGCGTCAGTTCGCCGACCTCGCCGAGGTCCACGTCGATGCCGTGGATCCGGCCCGTACCGGTGAAGGTCAGACCCGCCTCGGTCAGCTCGCAGGAGCCACCCATCTCGGTGAAGATCTCCCGCAGCGCGTCACCGGGCTGGGTGGTTCGCGACGGCCAGTCCGGGACCGTGACACGGCCGCCGGTGATCAGGGCCGCGGCCAGGAAGGGCTGCGCGTTCGACAGATCGGGCTCGATGACGAGGTCCCGGCCGCGCAGCGCGGAGGGGGCCACCCGCCAGACGTTCGGGGCGCCGCCGTGCTCCGGCTCGTCGACCTGGGCGCCGACCGCGCGCAGCATGTCGACCGTCATCCGGATGTGCGGGAGCGAGGGCAGCCGCGACCCCACGTGCCGCACCTCGACGCCCTGGTTGAAACGGGGCGCGGAGAGCAGCAGGGCGCTCACGAACTGGGAGGACGAGGAGGCGTCGATCTCGACGGTGCCGCCGTCCAGACCGCCGGCGCCGTGCACCGTCATGGGGAGGGCGCCGCGGCCCTCGTCGTCGATGCGGGCACCGAGCGCGCGCAGCGCGTCGATCACGCCGTGCAGCGGGCGCTCGTGGGAGCGGGGGTCGCCGTCGAAGCGCACCGGGCCGTCGGCGAGCGCCGCGACCGGGGGCAGGAAGCGCATGACCGTGCCGGCGTTGCCGACGTCGACGGCCGCGGGGCCGCGCAGCGGGGAGGGGATGATCCGCCAGGCCTCGCCGGAGCCCTCGGGGCCGCCCGCGACGGAGGAGCTGGACGACACCGTCTCCTCGATCCTCACTCCGAGGGTACGGAGCGCCTCGGCCATCAGGAGGGTGTCGCGGGAGCGCAGCGGGCGGCGCAGCCAGCCCGGCTCGGAGGCCAGCGCGGCGAGGACAAGGGCGCGGTTGGTGACCGACTTGGATCCGGGCACGGTGACGGTCGCGTCGACGGCGCCGCGGGCATACGGGGCGGGCCAGAGGTCGGTGGGCGGGTCGGTGTGCGCGGAGGTGGCTGCGGTCATGGAATCACTGTACGGGGGAGTCAGAAGCCCAGGAGCCAGCGCCCGCCGCCGATCAGGGCGGAGATCGCGACGGCGTGGAAGAAGACCAGCCACACTCCCGCGGGCACATGGGTGAGCCGCGCGAGCTGGTCCGCGTCCGAGTCGGGGGCGCCGCCGTGGCGCCGCTTGGCCTGGAGCTCGAAGGCCGGGCGGACGCCGCCGAGCAGCAGGAACCAGACCACGGCGTACGCGAAGACCGACTGCACCTCGGGGGAGGCCAGCCAGGAGACGAGGAGGAAGGCGGCGCCGGTGAGGAGGACGGTGAGGATCCCGTACGCGTTGCGGACCATCACGAGCATCGCGAGCAGCAGGGCCGTCGCCACCCACAGCAGCAGGGTCACCCGATGGGTGCCGAGGAGCGCGGCGCCGCCGAGGCCGAGCAGCGGGGCCGCGGGGTAGCCGGCGGCCAGGGTGAGGACCACGCCGAGGCCGGTCGGGCGGCCGCGGCTCACGGTCAGCCCGCTGGTGTCCGAGTGCAGCCGGATCGCTTCGAGGCGCCGGCCGGTGGCGAGCGCGACCAGGCCGTGGCCGCCCTCGTGGGCGATGGTGATCGCGTTGCGGGCGAGCAGCCATGTGCGGCGGGGCACGGTGACGGCGAGGGCGGCGACGCCGGTGGCGATCACCAGCCACTCGGCCGGAGCGGCCTGCGCGCTGAAGAGGTCGAGGTCCATCTTTCGGGCCGCTCCTCGGGTGGTCGGGGATCGTGGCAGTGTGGCACGTATGTGCGGAAGGTATGCAGCGAGCCGGCGGCCCGAGGACCTCGTCGGCCTCTTCGGGATCGAGAAGTGGGAGCCGGAGGAGACTCTGGCCCCGGACTGGAACGTGGCCCCCACCAAGGAGGTCTGGGCCGTTCTGGAGCGTCCTCTGAAAGACGCAGGATCCCCGCGTCCGGTTCGCCAGCTGCGCGCGCTGAGATGGGGACTGGTCCCGTCCTGGTCGAAGACCCCGGAGGGCGCCGCCCGGATGATCAACGCGCGGGCGGAGACCCTGGACGAGAAGCCCTCCTTCAAGCGGGCCTTCTCGTCCCGCCGGTGCATCCTGCCGGCCGACGGCTACTACGAGTGGGTGACCGGCGCGGGCGAGCGCGACCTGGAGGTCGAGGGGAAGAAGAAGCGGCCGCGGAAGCAGCCGTACTTCGTGACGCCCGCGGACGGCTCGGTCTTCGCGATGGCGGGGCTCTACGAGTTCTGGCGCGACCGGACCCGGCCCGACGGCGACCCCCTGGCCTGGTGGGTGACCTGCTCGGTGATCACCACCGAGGCGGAGACCGGGCCGCTGGGCGTGGCCCCGGCCGAGGGCCCGCACGCGCTCGCCGACATCCACCCCCGGATGCCGCTGATGCTCACCGAGGACCGCTGGGACGCCTGGCTCGACCCGGCGACCACGCGGCCGGAGGAGCTGCGCGGGCTGCTCGCCGCGCCGCCGGAGGGCCTGATGCGGGCCTACCCGGTGGCGACCGCGGTCAGCAACGTCCGCAACAACGGGCCCGAGCTCCTGACGGAGCTGGAGGGCCCGGAGGTCGCCACGCTCTTCTGAGACGGCCTCTTCCGGGAGCGCCTCTTCGGGGAGCACCTCGTCCGGGACCGCCGCGTCCGGGACCGCCGCGTCCG
This sequence comes from Streptomyces sp. NPDC056480, assembly GCF_042795405.1. NCBI lineage: Bacteria > Bacillati > Actinomycetota > Actinomycetes > Kitasatosporales > Streptomycetaceae > Streptomyces > Streptomyces sp. NPDC056480. Next base: position 11,034 of record NZ_JBHTSA010000081.1, read on the forward strand.
GGACCGCCTCGTCCGAGGCCGTCCCGGGCGCTTCCGGACGGCAGGATGGGAGCGTGACCGACGTGACACAGTACGAGACCGTTTCCACCGAAGCCGGGGATGCCCGCATCGCCTGGTACGAGGGGGCCGAAGGGCCCGAGAGGGCCACGGGGACGAAGCCGTGGGCCGTCCTGGCCCTCGGCCACGGTGCCGGCGGCGGCATCGAGGCCCGCGACCTCCAGGCCCTGGCCGCCGCGCTGCCCGCCCGGGGAGTGACCGTCGCCCTCGTCGAGCAGCCCTGGCGGGTGGCGGGCAAGAAGGTCGCGCCCGCACCCAAGACCCTGGACACCGGCTGGCGCGGCCTCTGGCCGGCCCTCGCCCGGCCCGGGCTCCCGGTGATCGCGGGCGGCCGCAGCGCCGGCGCCCGGGTCGCCTGCCGCACCGGGCGGGATCTCGGCGCGCTCGCCGTCCTCGCGCTGAGCTTCCCCCTGCACCCGCCGGGCAGGCCGGAGAGGTCCCGGGCCGACGAACTCCTCGGCAGCGGGCTGCCGACGCTCGTCGTCCAGGGCGGCAACGACCCCTTCGGGCGGCCCGCGGAGTTCCCGGAAGGCCCGTACCGCCTCGTCGAGATCCCGTACGGGGACCACGGCCTCGCCCTGCCCAAACGGGCGCCGCTGGGGCCGGACGAGGCGATGGCGCTCCTGGCGGACGGGGTCGCCGAATGGATCCTCTCCCTCCGCTGACGGACCGGGAATGCCGAGCGGGGGACCACTGTTGTTCCGTGCGTCGGTGTGAGAGCAAGAAGAGGGAGTCCTTCGCATGGGTTCGACCATCTGCCCGGAGCGCGCGCAGGCCGCTGACCTCGACTGGACAGTGCTTCCCGCGCCCAAGGGAGCCCGGATTCGGGCGGCGGGCGGAGCGGTTCCTCGTCTATCCTCCGAAACGAGCGGGTCCGCCCTCGGGCTCGCCGCCGCGCTGGAGGAGGTGGGTCCGGTCACTGGGACCGACACAGGGACCGACGACGGCCCCGAGGAGACGACCGAGGAGCGCAACGCGCGCTTCGAGCGGGACGCCCTCGGCTACCTCGACCAGATGTACTCGGCCGCGCTGCGCATGACGCGCAACCCCGCGGACGCGGAGGACCTGGTGCAGGAGACCTACGCCAAGGCGTACGGATCCTTCCACCAGTTCCGCGAGGGTACGAACCTCAAGGCCTGGCTGTACCGCATCCTCACGAACACCTTCATCAACTCGTACCGCAAGAAGCAGCGCGAGCCCCAGCGCAGCGCCGCCGAGGAGATCGAGGACTGGCAGCTCGCGCGCGCCGAGTCGCACATGTCGACCGGTCTGCGCTCCGCAGAGTCGCAGGCGCTCGACCACCTCCCGGACTCCGACGTGAAGGAAGCGCTCCAGGCGATTCCCGAGGAGTTCCGCATCGCCGTCTATCTCGCGGATGTCGAGGGCTTTGCGTACAAGGAGATCGCGGACATCATGGGGACACCCATCGGTACGGTGATGTCCCGGCTGCACCGGGGTCGCCGCCAGCTGCGCGGCATGCTCGAGGACTACGCCCGCGACCGCGGGCTGGTACCCGCGGGCGCCGGAGAGTCGTCGAACGATCTGAAAGGCTCGGGCTCATGAGCTGCGGAGAGCCGCACGAGACGGATTGCTCGGAAGTCCTGGATCATCTGTACGAGTTCCTCGACAACGAGATGCCCGACAGTGACTGCACCAAGTTCGAGGTGCACTTCGAGGAGTGCTCCCCGTGCCTGGAGAAGTACGGCCTGGAGCAGGCGGTGAAGAAGCTCGTCAAGCGCTGCTGCGGCAGTGACGACGTCCCCACCGACCTGCGGTCCAAGGTCATGGGCCGGATCGACCTGATCCGCTCCGGGCACCTGGTGCCCGAGCAGGAGATCGCGCCGATCGTGCCGACGACGCCGGCACCGGCGCCCCAGGAGTAACTCCCCTTCCCACAGCGGGAGAAGAAGGCCGTCGCGACGCGATCGCGGCGGCCTCCTGCGTATATCAGCTTGTATCACCCGATGGTGCGAATCCGCTCCACCGCGCCGTCACGGGCCGCCCCACTCGCTACCGTGACGGGGATGATGGGCGTGAAGGTCATTCCGCGCGCGGCCCGCGTGTACATCGGCTGCGCCCTGCTGGGCGCCGGGGCCTCGGTCCTGCCCGCCCTGCGCCCCGGCGCGGCCACCCCCTGGGGCACGGTCGGGCTCCTCGCCGCCCTGTACGCGCTCTGCGAACTGCCCGCCCGCTGCCGCCTCCTCGGCCGCGCGACCGGCGGCTCCGTCCCCATGGGCACCGGCTCCTTCTTCCCCGTCCTCCTCGCCGCCGCCCTCCTCCTGCCGCCCGCCGCAGCCGCGCTCACCGCGCTGCCCGGCAGCCTCCTCGCCCGCGTCGACGAACCCCCGGCCGCCCCCCGGCGCGCCTGGCGGGCCGCCGCCACCGCCCTCGCCACCTGGGCCGCCGCCCGGGCGGCCGAGGCCCTCAGCTGCGCCCGTGCCCTCGGACACGCTCACGACGCCCCGGACTTCCCCTACGCGCTGCTGCCCGCGGGCGCCGCCGCGCTCACCTTCTGCCTGGTCCTGACCGCCCTCGACGGCGGCATCCGGGCGACGGCCGACGGACTGCCCCCGCGGGCCGCCTGGCGCGGCCTCCTCGGCCGGGCGCTCGCCCCGCACGCCGTGCACGGACTCGCCGGACTGATGATGGCCGTCCTCTGGCGCAGCACGTACGGCCCCGTGTCGGCCCTCTTCGTGCTCCTCCCGATGTACATCTCCTGCTGGGTCTTCGCCCAGTACCACCGTGAGCGCGCCGCCCACCAGGCCACCATCCGCGCCCTCGTCCAGGCCGTCGACATCAAGGACCGCTACACCCGCGGCCACAGCGAACGCGTCGGCCACGCCTCCGTCCTGATCGCCCGCGAGCTGGGCATGGCCGAGGAACGGCTCGACGTCGTACGGTTCGCCGGCATCCTCCACGACGTCGGCAAACTGGGCGTGCCCACCCGGGTCCTCCGCAAGGACGGCCCCCTCACCCCCGAGGAGCGCCGGGTCATCGAACTGCACCCGGAGTACGGACACGAGATGGTCCGCGGCATCGGCTTCCTCGGCGAGGCGCGGGCCGCGATCCTCCACCACCACGAACGCATGGACGGCAGCGGCTACCCGTACGGGCTGCGCGGCGAGGAGATCCCCGAGTTCGCCCGGGTGGTGGCCGTCGCCGACGCCTTCGACGCCATGACGTCCACCCGCTCCTACAGCCGGGCCCGACCGGTGCCTACCGCCGTCGCCGAACTGGAGCGCTGCGCCGGCAGCCAGTTCGACACCCGGATGGTCGCCGCCCTCGTCCGCGCCCTGGAGCGGCACGGCTGGCAGCCCGCCGTCACCGCCGACGAGACCGCACCCCCGGGCCCGGCCGGCGGGAACGTGCCGCCGCCCCGCGAGACCGAGGCCGCGCGGCGGCCGGAAGCACCCGGGACCAGGCCCAAGGAGCGCGCATGAGGCCCGGCGCCGTCACCGTCGGCGCCGTGCACGGGGCCGCACTCCTGCTGAGCCTCGCCGGATTCGCCTCCACCCTCTGGTACGGCGTCGACGAACCCGGCAACGCCCTCGCCTTCGGCACCCTCATCGTCCTCGGCGAGCTCGCCCGCTGGGGCGCCGCACCCGGCTCCGGCGCACCTCCCGTGCACGAGGCGCCAGGGGGGCGGGAGCCCGCGCCGCTCGCCGCCGCCGGAGCCCTCGCCTACGCGCTGCTCGGGGCGAGCGCCGGGACCGCCACCACCCACGGCGTCCTCCAGATCGTCGCCGTCGTCGTCGCCGCCGGCCTCGCCGGGATCGTCCCCCACATCGCCCGGGGCCGCGGGCCCGGCCTCGACCACATCGCCCGCCGCATCCTCACCGTCGGCTTCGCCGCGCTCTGCTTCCAGCCCCTCTACAACTCCGGGGCCGTCGTCGAGCACCTCGGCCAGGGCCCCGCGTACGCCCTCTTCCTCGTCCTGCTGCTCGTCCTGACCGCCCTGTGCGACGCGGTCCTCGCCGCCCTCGTGCTCCGCGCCCGCACGGGGTTCCCGTACGGCCCCCTCCTCCGCGACGAACTGCGCGCCCTCCTCGGCATCGGCTCCGCCGTCGGCGCCACCGGCACCGTGATGGCGCTCGGCGTGGCCGCCGCCGGGCTCTGGGCGCTGCCCGTGCTCGCCGTGCCGCTGCTGCTCACCCAGGTCTCCTTCCGGCGGTACGCCGCCGTGCGCACGGTCAACCGGCAGACCATCGCCTCGCTCGCCCGCGCCACCGAGATCGCCGGCTGCACCCCGCCCGGCCACACCCGCCGGGTGGCCGCACTCAGCGCCGCCGTCGGACGCGAGCTGGGCCTCTCCGGCACCGAGCTGGCCGTCCTGGAGCACGCGGCGCTCATGCACGACATCGGCCAGCTCTCCCTCGTCGACCCCGTCGCGGGCGGCGCCACCGCCCTCCTGCCTGCCGAGGAGCAGCGCCGGATCGCCCTCCTCGGCGCCGAGGTCGTCCGCATGACCGGTGTCCCCGAGGCCGTCGCCGTCGTCGTTGAGCGCCAGGCCGACCCGTACCGAGAGCAGCCGCTGCCCGCCCGCATCGTCCGGACCGTGAACGCCTACGACGATCTCGCGGGAGGCGAGGGCGCGGGCGCCGCCCTCGACGCCCTGGAGCGGCTCAGGCTCGGCACCGCCCGCGATCATCACCCGGATGTCGTCGAATGCCTGGCCAGGGTCCTGGCGCGGGGCGGAGCGGCTGGGGTGACCTCCGTCGCGACTGGGTAACCCATGGGTAATGAGCGCGCGTCCGACCGGGCATGGTTGGATGCGAACAAGAGGGTGAAGCGACCGGCAGGCGGGAATCGTGAAGATCTTCGGGAAGGTACGGCATCGGCCCTCCGCCTCATGGCGGCAGGCCACCGACCGCGCGTTCACGCTGATCGGCGACGGCCGGTACGAGGACGCGGGCGCGCTCCTGACGCGCGCGGCGGACCTGGAGCCCTGGCTCTCGGAGTCCTGGTTCAACCTGGCGCTGCTGCACAAGTTCCGGCACGACTGGGAGCAGGCGCGCGCCGCCGGGCTCCGCGCCGTCGCGCTGCTCGACAAGGAGAGCGGCGCCCCCGACTGGTGGAACGTGGGCATCGCGGCGACCGCGCTCCAGGACTGGCCGCTGGCCCGCCGCGCCTGGCAGGCCTACGGACTGAAGGTCCCCGGAGCCGCCGCGGGCACCGGTGAGCCCGCCGGGATGGAGCTGGGCAGCGCCGCCGTCCGGCTGTCGCCCGAGGGCGAGGCCGAGGTCGTGTGGGGCCGCCGGCTCGACCCGGCCCGGATCGAGGTCCTCTCCATCCCGCTGCCGTCCTCCGGGCGCCGCTGGGGCGAGGTCGTCCTCCACGACGGCGTGCCGAACGGCGAGCGCACCACCACCGCCGGCCCCTCCTACCCGGTCTTCGACGAGATCGAGCTGTGGGCCCCCTCACCCGTCCCCACCTGGGTGGTCCTCCTGGAGGCGGCCACCGAGGCCGACCGGGACGCGCTGGAGCAGCTCGCCGCGGAAGCAGGTTTCGCCGCCGAGGACTGGTCGTCCTCCGTACGGCTGCTCTGTCGTGCCTGCTCCGAGTCGACCATGCCGAGCGCCGAGGGCGAGGGCGAGCACTCCGACCCGCACGACCACAGCGAGCCGGGCCACCCCGGGCCGCTCGGGCACCGCTCGCCGGGCGAGCTGTGGGTCCCGGAGCGGGAGTGCGGCATCGCGGCCCCGGCGGGCCTGGTGCGCGGGCTCCTCGACGGCTGGGTGGCGGACAGCCCCGACAGCCGTGAGTGGCGGGATCTCGAAGAGGTCTGCTGAGGCTTCCCCGCCGGGCCCGTAGGCTGTCTCTCGACGGAATCGGGTTTTCAGGAAGGCGCGGCCGGACATGGCGCAGCAGGAGACGGACGAGCAGACGGTGGTCAACGACGGCTTCGTCGTGGACACGGAGGACTGCGAGGCACGCGAGCTCGCCCACCGTGAGCGCGGCACCGCCCGCCCCATCACGGTGGTCGGCAACCCGGTGCTCCACAAGGAGTGCAAGGACGTCACCGAGTTCGACGACTCGCTCGCGGCGCTCATCGACGACATGTTCGCGAGCCAGAAGGCCGCCGAGGGCGTGGGCCTCGCCGCGAACCAGATCGGTGTCGACCTCAAGGTCTTCGTCTACGACTGCCCCGACGACGAGGGCGTCCGGCACACCGGTGTCGTGATCAACCCGGTCCTCCAGGAGCTCCCGGCCGAGCTGCGCGTCCTCGACGAGTCCAACGAGGGCTGCCTCTCGGTGCCGACCGCCTACGCCGAGCTGGCCCGCCCCGACTACGCGGAGGTCCACGGCCGGGACGCCCAGGGCAACCCGATCAAGGTGCGGGGCACCGGCTACTTCGCCCGCTGCCTCCAGCACGAGACGGACCACCTGTACGGCTACCTGTACATCGACCGCCTCTCCAAGCGGGACCGCAAGGACGCCCTGCGCCAGATGGAGGAGGGCACCCCGCGCTACGAGACGGTGCCGAACGCCTGATCTCCGGTACGCGTACGTGAAGGGCCCCGCACTCGACCGAGTTCGGGGCCCTTCACGTACGACGGGATCCTAGAAGTCCTCGTCCAGGTCGACCGAGCCCTCGACCGCCACCTGGTAGGCGGACGGGCGGCGCTCGAAGAAGTTCGTGAGCTCCTGGACGCCCTGGAGCTCCATGAACGAGAACGGGTTCTCGGAGCCGTACACCGGGGCGAAGCCGAGGCGCTGGAGGCGCTGGTCGGCGACGCACTGGAGGTACTCGCGCATCGACTCGGTGTTCATGCCCGGCAGGCCGTCGCCGCACAGGTCGCGGCCGAACTGCAGCTCCGCCTCGACGGCCTCCTTCAGCATGTCCGTGACCTGCTGCTGGAGCGCGTCGTCGAAGAGCTCCGGCTCCTCCTTGCGGACGGTGTCCACGACCTCGAAGGCGAAGTTCATGTGCATCGTCTCGTCACGGAACACCCAGTTGGTGCCGGTGGCGAGGCCGTGCAGCAGACCGCGGGACCGGAACCAGTACACGTACGCGAAGGCGCCGTAGAAGAACAGGCCCTCGATGCACGCGGCGAAGCAGATCAGGTTGAGCAGGAAGCGGCGGCGGTCGGCGGCCGTCTCCAGGCGCTCGATCTTCTCGACCGAGTCCATCCACTTGAAGCAGAACTGCGCCTTCTCGCGGATGGAGGGGATCTCCTCGACCGCGTCGAACGCGGCGGCGCGGTCGTCCGGGTCGGGCAGGTAGGTGTCGAGCAGCGTCAGATAGAACTGGACGTGCACGGCCTCCTCGAACAGCTGGCGCGACAGGTACAGGCGCGCCTCCGGGGAGTTGATGTGCTTGTAGAGCGTCAGGACCAGGTTGTTGGAGACGATCGAGTCGCCCGTCGCGAAGAACGCGACCAGACGGCCGATCATGTGCTGCTCGGCCGGCGTCAGCTTGGCGAGGTCGGCGACGTCCGAGTGGAGGTCGACTTCCTCCACGGTCCAGGTGTTCTTGATCGCGTCCCGGTAGCGTTCGTAGAAGTCCGGGTAGCGCATCGGACGGAGGGTCAGCTCGAAGCCCGGGTCGAGGAGGTTCTTCTTTTCGTTGGAGCTCATTACTGGCAGGCCTCGCAGGACTCGGGGTTCTCAAGGGAGCAGGCGAGGGCGTCCGCGTCGGGCGCCGCCTGCTGGACGGGGATGGTGGCTGCGGCGGGCGTCGCGGCCTGGGCGGCGCGGGCGATCCGGGTCGCCGGGCGGGAGCGCAGGTAGTACGTCGTCTTCAGACCCTGCTTCCAGGCGTACGCGTACATCGACGACAGCTTGCCGATCGTCGGCGTCTCCAGGAACAGGTTCAGCGACTGCGACTGGTCCAGGAACGGCGTCCGGGCGGCGGCCATGTCGATCAGACCGCGCTGCGGGATCTCCCACGCCGTGCGGTACAGCTCGCGCACCTCGGCCGGGACCCAGGTGAAGCCGGCCACCGAGCCGTTGGACTCGCGCAGCGCCTCACGGGTCTGCGCGTCCCACACGCCGAGCGCCTTCAGCTCGTCGACCAGGTACGAGTTGACCTGGAGGAACTCGCCGGAGAGCGTCTCGCGCTTGAACAGGTTGGAGACCTGCGGCTCGATGCACTCGTACACACCGGCGATCGAGGCGATCGTCGCGGTCGGCGCGATGGCGAGGAGGAGGCTGTTGCGCATGCCGACGGCGGCGATCCGCTCGCGCAGCGCGGCCCAGCGCTCCGGCCAGTTCAGCTCGACGTCGTAGTGGTCGGGGTGCAGCACGCCCCGGGCGGCGCGGGTCTTGTCCCAGGCGGGGACCGGACCGTTGCGCTCGGCGAGGTCGGTGGAGGCCTCGTACGCGGCGAGCATGATGCGCTCGGCGATACGGGTGGACAGCGCGCGGGCCTCGGCGGAGTCGAACGGCAGCTTCAGCTGGAAGAAGACGTCCTGGAGGCCCATCGCGCCCAGGCCGACCGGCCGCCAGCGGGCGTTGGAGCGGCCCGCCTGCTCGGTCGGGTAGAAGTTGATGTCGACGACCCGGTCGAGGAAGGTGACGGCCGTACGGACGGTGGAGTCGAGGCGCTCCCAGTCGATGTCGCCGTCGACGACGAAGGCGCCGAGGTTGACCGAGCCCAGGTTGCAGACCGCGGTCTCGCCGTCGTCGGTGACCTCCAGGATCTCCGTGCAGAGGTTGGAGGAGTGGACGGTGTGGCCGGGCTCGGCGGTCTGGTTGGCCGTCCGGTTCGAGGCGTCCTTGAAGGTCATCCAGCCGTTGCCGGTCTGGGCCAGGGTCCGCATCATCCGGCCGTACAGGTCGCGGGCCGGCATCGTCTTGCGGGCCAGGCCCGCCGCCTCGGCCTTGCGGTAGGCGGCGTCGAACTCCTCGCCCCACAGGTCGACCAGCTCGGGCACGTCCGCCGGGGAGAACAGCGACCAGTCGGCGTCGGCGTTGACCCGGCGCATGAACTCGTCCGGGATCCAGTGCGCCAGGTTCAGGTTGTGCGTACGGCGCTGGTCCTCGCCCGTGTTGTCGCGGAGCTCAAGGAACTCCTCGATGTCCGCGTGCCAGGTCTCCAGGTAGACGGCGGCGGCCCCCTTGCGGCGGCCGCCCTGGTTCACGGCGGCGACGGAGGCGTCGAGGGTCTTCAGGAACGGCACGATGCCGTTGGAGTGCCCGTTGGTGCCGCGGATCAGCGAACCGCGGGCGCGGATGCGGGAGTAGGAGAGGCCGATGCCGCCCGCGTGCTTCGAGAGGCGCGCGACCTGGTGGTAGCGGTCGTAGATGGAGTCCAGCTCGTCCTGCGGGGAGTCCAGGAGGTAGCAGGAGGACATCTGGGGGTGGCGGGTGCCGGAGTTGAAGAGCGTGGGGGAGGACGGCAGGTAGTCGAGCCGGCTCATCAGGCGGTAGAGGGCGGCGACCTCGTCGAGCGCGCGGACGCTGTCGTCCTCGGCGAGGCCGCAGGCCACGCGGAGCATGAAGTGCTGCGGGGTCTCGATCACCTTGCGGGTGATCGGGTGGCGCAGCAGGTAGCGCGAGTAGAGGGTGCGCAGGCCGAAGTAGCCGAAGCGGTCGTCCGCGGCCGCGTCGATCGTCGCGTCGAGCCGGTCCGCGTGCAGCGCCACGAACTCGGCGGTGCGGTCGGCGATCAGACCCTCGCGGTGACCGACGGCGACGGAGGCCGAGAAGGAGAACGAGCCCTGACCGGCGGCCTCGTCGGCGATCGTGATCGTCAGGAGCCGGGCGGCGAGCCGGGAGTACGCCGGGTCCTCGGCGATCAGACCGGCGGCCGACTCGGTGGCCAGCTCGCGCAGTTCCGCGTCGTCCGCGACGGCGCTGCGGCCGCGGAGCGCGGCGGCGGCGACCTTGCCGGGGTCGGTGTCGGGGAGATCGGCGGTGAGGTCGGTCAGGGTCCGCAGCAGCACGGTCCCGGGGCCGTCGCTCTCGACCGCGGAAGCCTCGGCGGAAGCCGGATCGGCGGGCGCGATGGTCACGTGGGGGCTCTCCCTCGCTCGGCTCGGGGCCGCGGCGGGGGAAGGCGGGCAGACGGGCATCCGTAACGCCGGACGCGACGCTTCCACCGGCCCACTCCGCGAGGCCCGGACGTCATTGGCACCCGGAACGGACGGACCGGATGCGCTGCCGGCAGGTCCTCGGACTCACCTCGCCCGAATACGTCGTATCCGTACGAAGCACACCGTTGCGGGACAGTTCCGGATTCGCGCCGGATTCCCCTGCGTCGACAGCGAGGACGAGCATACATGTGGGGGGCGCCCCGTGCGGCACCCCCCACATGTTGTGTCGCCCCCCGGCTCAGAACTCCAAGGAGTAGGTGCGCAGGCGATGGTCGGGGATCGGCTCCCAGTCCCGGTCCGGGGTGCGGAGGAAGCCCAGACGCTCGTAGATCCGGTGCGCGGAGACCATCGTGGCGTCCGTGGAGAGCACGATGCGGCGGCACCCGGGGAGGGCCCGTGCGCGCTCGATACAGGCCCGTACGAGGGCCTCTCCGACGCCCCGGCCGCGGGCCTCCCGGGAGACCACGAGCATCCGGAACTCGGCCTCGCCCTCGATCGCGATGTCCGCCCACGGAGTGGAGCCGGTGGCGAAGGTCACCCCGCCGAGCAGCCGTCCGTCGGCGTCCTCGGCGACGAGCACCTCGCTCTCGCGCGCCCGCCGGGCCGTGTCACGGAGCACGTGCAGATACGAGTCCTCCGCCCCGTACTTCAGCAGCCCGTCGTTCAGATAGGTCCCCGCGGTGAGCTCACCGAGCGTCTCGTGGTCCTCGGGCCGTACCGCCCTGATCGTGAAGTCCATGAGGGCAGTGTGCCTCCGGCCGCCCGGAGGACCCCAGCGGGTCTCAGCCACCGGCCCCCACCGAGTTGTCGGGGGCGCCGTCGCCCACCGGCGGCAGATCGCCCCGCTCGACGGGCTGTCCGCCGCCCGTCCGCTCCGGCAGGACGGCGTCGAGCTCGGCGGCGCCGGCGCGGTGGGTGCGCTCGGCGGCGCCCCGGAGTGCCTTCCGGTCCACCGTGAGCGGGGCGGCGACCTCGACGCGCAGCCCGTTCTCGGTGCGCACGTACGCGTGCTGCCCGGCGGAGCGCAGGTACCAGTGGTCGCCGTCCCGGACACAGCCGTCAGGTCCGGCGGTGTTCGCCGCGGCGCACTCCTTCTCCGTGAACGGGCGGCGCTCGGCGGAGACGGTCAGGCGGACGCCGTCCTTCCGCAGGTACGTGACCTGGAAGCCGTCGTCGCCGATGACCCCCGACGCCATCCGGGAGGCCTCGAAGCCCTCGGCCTCGGTGACGTACACATGGTCCTTGTCGGTCTGTGCCCAGCGGGCGCGGGCGTCCAGCTCGGCCGGGTGGGGCGTCGGGCCGCCGCCCGGCGTCTCGGTGCCGCAGCCGGTGACGGCGAGGGCGAGGGCGAGCGGGAGCAGTGGGAGCAGGGTGAGTCGTGGTCCGGTGCGCATGTCCCGCATCCTCGCGCGGGGACGGCGAAGGCCGCCATGCCTCGGGGGAGGCAGGGCGGCCTTCGTCGGGTCCGGCGGCGGGTCAGTGGGTCTCGGCGCCGACCTTCGGGAGCTTCTTGACCCCGGCGTCGCCGGCGTCGGCCGTGTAGTCCTCCGGGGAGGTCTCGTCGATGCCCTCGGGGGCCTTGACGGCCTTGAGGACGAAGGTCAGGACGACCGTGACGAGGACGTTGAGGAGGAAGGCGGTCAGACCGATGTAGCCGATCTCGCCGATGCCCGGGATCTCGGCGGAGGAGCCGCCGAAGTGCTTCTGGGTCGGGCTGGCCACCCCGTAGGCGGCGACCGTGCCGTAGATCATGCCGACGGCCCAGCCGGCGAGCAGCGCCCAGCGGTGGAACCAGCGGGTGAAGAGACCGCCGACGAGCGCCGGGAAGGTCTGCAGGATCCAGATGCCACCGAGCAGCTGGAAGTTGATCGCGACCGTCTTGTCCATGGTGAGGACGAAGGCGAGCGCGCCGACCTTCACGAGCAGCGAGACCAGCTTGGAGACCTTGGTCTCCTGGGCCGGGGTGGCGTCCGGTTTGATGAAGTCCTTGTAGATGTTGCGGGTGAAGAGGTTGGCCGCGGCGATCGACATGATCGCGGCCGGTACGAGCGCGCCGATGCCGATCGCGGCGAACGCGACGCCCGCGAACCAGTCCGGGAACATCGTCTCGAAGAGCTGCGGGATGGCGAGCTGGCCGTTCTTCACCTGGATCCCGGCGGCGATCGCCATGAAGCCGAGCAGCGCGAGCAGGCCCAGCATCAGCGAGTACAGCGGCAGGATCGTGGTGTTGCGGCGGATGACCTCACGGCTCCGGGACGACAGCGTCGCCGTGATGGAGTGCGGGTACATGAAGAGCGCGAGCGCCGAGCCGAGCGCCAGCGTCGCGTACGTCCACTGGCCCGCCTCGCCGGGGACGAGCGAGCCGCGCGGCTTGCCGGTCGCCGGGTTGGTCTGCGCGTACGCCTCGCCCGCCTTGGCGAAGATCTCGTCGAAGCCGCCCAGCTTGATCGGGATGTAGATGATCGCCACCGCGATGACGATGTAGATCAGGGTGTCCTTGACGAAGGCGATGAGCGCGGGGGCGCGCAGACCCGAGGAGTACGTGTACGCCGCGAGGACACCGAAGGCGATGAGCAGCGGCAGGTCCTTGATGAACCAGTGGGTGGTCTCGCCGCCGCCGACGCCCATCACGTCCAGGACGGCCTGGATGCCGACGAGCTGGAGCGCGATGTACGGCATGGTGGCGAGGATGCCGGTGACCGCCACCGCGAGGGAGAGTCCCTTGGAGTCCCAGCGGCCGCGCACGAAGTCCGAGGTGGTGACGTACCCGTGCTTGTGCGAGACCGACCAGAGGCGCGGCAGGAAGGTGAAGATCAGCGGGTAGACCAGGATCGTGTACGGCACGGCGAAGAAGCCGGCCGCGCCCGCCGCGTAGATGGCCGCCGGGACGGCGACGAAGGTGTACGCGGTGTAGAGGTCGCCGCCGAGCAGGAACCAGGTCACCCAGGTGCCGAACGACCGGCCGCCCAGTCCCCATTCGTCGAGGCTGTTCTCGTTCTCGGCCTTGCGCCAGCGCGAGGCGAGGAATCCCATGACCGTGACGGCCAGGAAGAAGAAGATGAAGACGGCGAGTGCGACGCCGTTCACGCCGTCCTTCATCGCTCGTCACCCCCCTTGCGGGCACGCTGGTCCAGCTGCCACAGCTTGTACGCGACCATGGTGAGCGCGGTGGAGATCAGCACCCAGAGCATCTGGTACCAGTAGAAGAACGGGATGCCCGCGAAGAGCGGTTCGACCTTCGCGTACGAGCTGACCCAGAGCATCGCCACGAACGGCGCGAACAGACAGAGCGCGATCACCACCCTCAGCGGCGTGATGGTGGGTTGTTTCCCTTGTGTCGCTTCTGGCATGGCGATTCCGGTCCCCTCGCTGATCACCTCGGTAATGCTGGGGAAATCTAGGGGACTGTTCCGCTCCATGGAACCCCTGTCCGCATAACGGATGGGACTCCGTCAGCTGTGGTCGTGGGAGCGGTCCCTCGGCGCGGTGCTCAGAGCCAGCCCTCCTTGGCGGCCCGCACCCCCGCCTCGAACCGGCTGCGCGCGCCGAGCCGGTTCATCAGCTCCGAGCTCATCCGGCGCACGGTCCGCAGCGAGATCCCGAGCCGCCGTGCGGCGATGTCGTCCGTGCAGCCGATGCCGAGCAGCATGAGCAACTCCCGCTCCTGCGGGGAGAGATCGTGCTCGTCGCGGCGCGGACTCTCGCCGAACGGCGTGCCGGCGTCCCATAGCCGGTCGAAGAGCACCACGAGCGCGTGCACCAGGCCGGGGCTGCGGACCTCCAGGGCGCCCGCGCGCCCGTCCTCGGGGTCGACGGGGACGAGCGCGGCCTCCCGGTCGACGATCACCATGAGCATCGGCACCACGGGCACGGTCCGCGCCTCGCCGCCGAGATCGCAGTACCAGCGCACGTATTCGACGGTCGGCGGGTCGTTGCGGAAGCTCTCCTGGTAGATCGACCGGATCTTCACGCCGCGTTCCAGGGCGAGTTGGTCGAGCGGCTGGCTCGCGTCCATGGTGTCGGGGAGCTGCGCGCCGCCCGGGAGCAGCGAGAGGCACTCGGTGCGGGCGTTCGCGGCCAGGTCCTCCAGGCGTTCCCGGACGTTGTCCAGGCCGGTGATGCGGTCCACCAGGTCGTGCCGGACGCCCGGTTCCGAGTGGTCCGCGTACGAGGCGAGGATGCCGGCCACGGCCCGCCCCGCCCGTTCGACCTGGCGTTTCCGCTTGCTCAGCTCGGCCTCGGCGCGGGAGAGCAGGAAGGAGAAGCCGACGTCCGGGTTGAAGGGTTCGACCTCGCCCGAGGAGTCGTCCATCAGCACGAGCTTGAGGTCCGCGAGGCAGGCGAGCGCCTCGCGGACCTCGGACGCGGGGCGGCCCAGATGGGCCGCCATCTCCGTCACGTCGAACTCGGGCCGCTCCAGGAGCAAACGGTAGACGGCCTCCGTCGACTCCTTTATGCCGAGCGCCTCCAGCATCCCCTGTCTCCCCCTCGTCACGTTCCGTACCGCGACCGCCCCGCAATCGTGATCGCGGTCGTCGATGCTAAGTGGGAGGGGCCCTCTAGGTCTAGACCAATTGGAATGAACTCCGGTATGTGGGACGCGCGGGGGGCGCGGGCGGGGTGCGGCGACGGCCGGCCAGCGCGTCGAACAGCGCCGCCATCGCGAACCCCGAGACGAGCAGGGCCAGTTCGACCTGCGGGCCGATCCCGACCGCGAGCACCGCGAGCGCGCCCGCCCCCGCCGCCACCGGCCCCGCCCACGAGGGGCCGCCCGCCGCCGACGCGACCGAGCGGTCGAGGGACACGCAGAAGGCGAAGGCGCCGACGACGAGGGGGACCCAGCCGGTGACGGCCCCGGTGCCGGGCGGACCCCACTGCCACAGGACGGTGAGCGCACCCGCCGCGGCGACGGCGGCGAGGAGGGCACCGGACACGGCGCGGACCGCGGTGCCCGCCGTGGTGAGGGCGGCGAGGGCGAGGAGGGCGGCGAGGGCGGCCGCCGGAACCGCGGAGGGGAGGAGCCCGTAGACGCCGTCCACGAGATCGCGGTCCACCACGCCCGAGCCGCCGACCAGCGCCGGGTGCGTCCCTCCCGAGAGCGCCGACCGCAGCGCCGTCACCGTCGCCGCGCCCGCCGCCGTCATCGGCTCCTCCTCCGGTACGACCACGATCACGGCCGAACCGTCCCTGCGCCAGTCGGCCGCCGCCGGCGCCGCCGCGAGCAGCACCCCCGGGACCCGGGCCGCCCGCGCGGCCACGGCCTGCGCGTCCGCGCCCGCGGGGACCAGGACCTCCAGCGGATTCAGGACGCCCGACGGCACCCCTGCCGCCGCGAGCCGGTCGAGGCCGTCGCGGGCCGGGCCGGCCGCCACCAGGGCGTGCGCCTCCGGATTGCCCACCCGGAGCTGCGTGGCCGCGCCGGCGAGCAGCACGAGGAAGGCCAGGCCGACCGCCGCCGGGATCGTGCGGGGCCGCCGGCCGACGCGTGCCGGCGCCGTACGCGCCGTACGCGCCGTCCGGGCGGTCCGGGCAGTCCGGGCAGTCCGGGTGGTCCGAGTCGTCCCCAGTGCCCGCGTCGTCCGTGTCTTCTGTGTCGTCCGTGGCCTCCGCGTCGCCATCGAGCGGAGCACCGGCGTCAGGGTCAGGGCCGTCGCCGTGCCCACCGCCCACACCGCAAGACCCGCGACACCGACCGAGCGCAGGAACGCCGCCGGGAACAGCGCGAGGACCGCGCAGGCCGCCGCCCCCGCCGCACCGGCCGCCACCGCGGACCGGGCGGCGGACTCCGGCGGCTGCGCCCACCGGTGCACGGCGAGCACCAGGGACGTGACCGGCACCAGATAGACCACGACGAAGCTGATCTCGGTGAACCCCGCCACCGCCTCCACCAGGACCAGCGCCCCCACCGAGGTCACCCCGGCGAGCAGCAGCGGCGCCAGGACCCCGAGCGGCGAGCGGAACGCCAGGACCAGCAGCCCGAGCAGCCCGAGCGCACACGCGGCCTTCACCGCGAGGGCCGGCGCGCCCGGCCCCGCCACCGCGCTGTCGTGCTGGAGCGGGAGCACGCCCGTCACCTCGACCCGGGCCTCCGGCAGCGCCGCCCGCAGCCCTTCGCGCAGGGTGCCCGCCGCCTCCTCGACGGCCGTGAGCCCCGCGAGGTCCGGCTTCCCGGCACCCGGGTAGACCAGCGCGTACACCGTGCTGCCGTCCGCGCCGAGGAACCCCTCGTCGCCCGTGCCCGCGAACGAGACCGTCCGCGCGCCCGGGCCCGCCGCCCGCCGGACGGCGTCCTCGAACCGCCCGGCCGCATCCTGGGCGCGCACGTCCCCGGCGGCCGGCCAGCTCGCGACCGCGACCAGCGGAGCGACGGCCGCCCCGTTCCCGTACCGCTCCTGGACCGCCTGGTTCGCGCGGTGTCCCGGCCCGCCCGAGGCGGTGAACGACTGGTCGAGCCGGCCGAGCCCGGCCACCGCCACCACGCCGCCGAGCAGCAGCACGAGCAGCCATCCCACGCCGAAGGCCACCCGGTGACGGAGCGCGAAACCCCTTAGCCGTACGGCCTGTTCAGTCGACATCGTCGAGCCGCTTCCTCAGCTCGTCGTCCAGGCGCAGCCCCACCGCGCCGAGCGTCTCGTCCAGCTGCGCCGTCGAACTCGCCCCGATCACCGGGAGTACGGGCAGCTCGCCGCCCAACGCCCAGGCCAGCACCACCTGGTTGGCGGTCACGCCCAGCTCCGCCGCGACCTCCGCGAGCACCTTGAGCCGACGCTCCGAACCCTCGTGCCGGTACTGCTCCGGAACCTCCTTGCCCGCATCGGTGTACGCCCCCGTCAGCTGCGTCGTGTACGCCGTGAACGTCAGCTCCGGACGCGTCGACAGATAGTCGAGCAGCTCCTCCGAGGCGTGCGGGTTCACCCCGAACTCCGCGCCGGGGCGCGGCCGCAGATAGGTGTACCGCTGCTGCACGGCCGCGTAGTCCGGCACCCCGGCGGCGACCGCCGCGCCCCGCGACTCCTCGATCCGCCAGGCCGCGAAGTTGGAGCAGCCGGCCCGGCCGATCTTCCCCGTGTCCTCCAGCTCGCCGAAGGCCCCCATGGTCTCGGCGACCGGCGTCCGCCGGTCGTCGATGTGCGCGTAGTAGAGATCGATCCGGTCCGTGCCCAGGTTCCGCAGGCTCTCCTCCACCTGCCGGCGCAGCACCGGGGCCGAGAGCCCCTCCGCGCACTCCGGCCAGGCCGAACCGGGCGGGTCCGGCAGCGCTCCGACCTTGGTGGCGAGCACCATCTCGTCCCGGACGCCCCTGCTGCGCAGCCAGCGGCCGATCAGCAGCTCGCTCTCGGCGCCGGTCGCACCCGGCTCCCAGAACGCGTAGGTGTTGGCGGTGTCGATGAAGGTGCCGCCGGCCTCGTGGAAGCGGTCGAGGACGGCGAAGGCGGCGGCCTCGTCGATCCGGGTGCCGAACGGCAGGGTGCCCAGGCACAGGGTGCTCACACGGGGGCCCTCGGGGCCGCCCAGGTGGGTGTACTCCATGGGTTCTTCCCTCTCTCTCATAGGTGGGGGGTGGTGACGGTCAGCTCCTGGACCAGGTGGTCCGAGAGGCCCTCCGCGGCGCGGAAGCGGTACGAGCCGACCCGGGCGCCGCCGCCGGTGAACGCCCAGTCGATCCGCCACAGCCGCAGCCGCGCGCGGGCGTTCCAGCTGGCCGGGAGGAGCGAACGGCAGGCACCGATCGAGTCGCGCAGCGAGCGCGGCATCCGGCGGACGTCGCCGATGGCGGCACTCGTGTTGAAGTCCCCGGTCACCAGGACCGGGTGCGGGTTCCCCCGCAGGTCGGCGACGAGCGCCGCGTACTCCCGGTCGCGGGCGGCGGCCCGGCGCCGCATGTCCCGGAGGAACGCGGGCCGCAGCGGGTTCATCACCGTGAGCTGGACCGGGATGTGCACGTTGTACGTGGACAGGATGCCGTCGCCGACCCGCAGGTCCACCCGGAGCGAGCAGGCGCCGACCGGCACCGGCGGCCCGGCGGGCGGGAACCGGGACAGCGTCACGGAGTTGTTGTCGACGGCCAGGTGGTGTTCGGGGAACGCGGCCCGGATCCGCTCCTCGTCGTCGATGTCCCAGACCTCGCCGCCCTCGAAGCCGTTCAGGTACTCCTGGAGGACGTAGACGTCCGCCGAGAGGGACCGCAGGAAGGCGTAGAAGCGCTCGGGGTCGCCGCCCTGGTTCCAGTGCTGAGTGTTCCAGGAGACGAGCCGCAGCCCCTCCGCTGCCGCCGAACGGCGGCCCAGCGCACGCAGGTTGACGCCGTTCTGCGGCCAGCCCGCGAGCAGGCAGGCCGCGGCGAGCGCCCCCGCCGCCCACCCGCCGGTGACCGCGGCGGCCGCGAGCAGGGCGAGCGGGACGGCGGCGAAGACGATCGGCGGCAGCAGGGAGACCGCGAGCCAGGGCCACCAGCGCCCGTTCAGCGCGAGGTGCAGGGCGAGGAACACCGCCCAGACCAGGGCGCAGGACAGCGGCACGTCGGTCACCCGTTCCCCGGCAGGGACACCCACAGGTCCTGCACCGCGTGGTCGGAGAGCTTCTCGGGCTCGTTGAACTCGTAGCGCTCGGCCCTCGCCCCGTTGCCCGTGAACGCCCAGTCGGTCCGCCAGAAGGGCTTCCAGCCGCCCTCCTCCCAGCTCGTGGGGTACGCGTCCGTGCTCACGTCCGCCGCGTCGTCGAGGCGCTCCCGCAGCGGGTCGAGGTCGGACATCGCCGCCGTCGCGTTGAAGTCACCGGCCACCACGACCGGGTTGCGGTTGGCCGCGAGGTCGGCCTCCAGACCGGCGTACTGCGCCCGGCGCGGGGCGAACCGTTCCCGCATGTGGCGGTAGAAGGCGGCGGAGAGCAGCCCGTCCGGCATGCTGTTCCACACCGGCATGTGCACGTTGTAGAACGACACCGTCCGGCCCCTGACCCGTACGTCCGTCCGCAGCACCTTGTTCCCCCGGTACTCCGCCTGCCAGTCCGCTCCCGGCGGCAGGTCGCCGGCCGGGCCCACGGCCGGCTGCCGCAGGATCGGGAAGCGGGAGAGCGTGACCAGCTCGCCCCGGACCGCGACCTGGTAGCCCGGGAACTCCCGGCGCAGCCGCGCCAGGTCGTCGATGGGGAGCCTGCCCTTGCGGTCGGCGGTCACGTGCTGGTACTCGTGCAGCAGATAGACGTCCGCGTCCTTCGCCTTCAGGAAGGCGTAGAAGTGGTCCTGGGTGCCGAGGAGCTGGTTCCACGAGTTGGTGTTCCAGGCGAAGACCCGCACGGAGTCCGGGCCGGGCCTCGGCTCCGACCGCCACAGCGCCGCCGGGTCGAAGCCCGACTGCCCGAAGCCCACGAGCAGGGCGAGCGCGGCGGCCGCGAGGCTCCGCCACCGTGCGGCGCCCCGGGCGAGCGGGGCGAGCGCGGCGAGCAGCAGCGGGACCAGGGCGAAGACGGCCGGCGGGACGATGCCCACCAGATGCCCCAGCCAGATCCGGCCGTCCGCCGCCCACTCGACGAGGAGCAGGACGAGCCAGGCGAGGGCCGCGCCGAGGACGAGGCGGTTCAGGCGTCGCCGGGCCGGGGCGACCCGTACGGCCGGGGCGTCCGCCGGGCTCTCCGCCGCGGGCTCCGCCGGGGCGAGCGTGTCAGCCACGGGAGGCCCCCGCGGCCACCCCTGCCGTCGCCGGCGGAAGGTCCGGCCGGGGCTGCGGGTCGTACAGGTGCCGGAACCGCTTCGAGCACAGCCACTGGACGCCCGCGACCCCGATCGCCGCGAACACCGTCAGGTTCACCAGGAAGTTGACGGCCACGAAGTATCCGAGGAACAGCCGCCCCCGGTGCCGCCGCACCTCCCGGTACATGTCCAGGTCGCCCCACACACCGAGGACGAACAGGGCGAGCGGCAGCAGGGCCCACACCGCTCCCCACAGCGCCGGCGCGGCGAGCGCGGCCACCGTCAGGGGCGCGGCGAGGCTGGCCCCGGCGCGCGGGCCGGTGACGAAGCCGCCCTGGAGGTGCCGTCGGCCGAGGATGAGCGGGACGGCGAGCCGGGCCCGCGCGAAGACCTTGTCGAGGACGATCCGCACGGTGTCGTCGTGGTCGTGCCGGCCGCGGACCTCCAGGGAGCTGAGCACCGTGTACCGCTCCGAGATGCGGCGCCCGTAGTCCTGGTCCTCGGTGTGCCGCAGGATCGGGTTGAACGGTCCCACCTCGTCGAAGACCCGCCGGGGGATCGCCAGGATCGCGGTGTGGACGGTGTCGATGACCCCCTCGGACTTCAGCAGCAGGTAGTACTGCTGGAGCGAGCGGTACTCCTCGATCAGGCTGTCGCGGATGAGCGGCTCGGGCTCGTAGGTGCCGCAGATCGCCCCGTACCCCTGCCCGGAGCCGAGGAGTTCGACGGACTTGGCGACGGCGTCGGGGTGCATGGAGACGTCGGAGTCGAGGAAGACCAGGATCTCGCCCGAGGACAGTTCGGCGCCGAGGTTGCGGGCGACCGCGACCCCGCTGTTCACCCCGGTGGAGACCACCCGGGCGCCGGCCGCGGCGGCGATCGCGGCGGAGTCGTCGGTGGAGCAGTCGTCGACGACGAGGACCTCGACGTTCGGGTACGTCTGCGCGAGGGCGGCCTCGACGCACAGACCGATCGAGCGGCCGTAGTTGTAGTTGGGGACGATGACGGAGACCAGCGGAACGGACATGATCGGGCTCTCCTAGAAAAGGACCTTGGCGAGGGAGAGGGCCCCCTGCCGCCACGGTTCGACACTGGTGACGCCCTCGCCCTTCTTCGCGGGGCGGGCGCCGGAGGGGAGCGCGGCGGTGGCGAGCCGCTGCTCGCGCCACCAGGCGAAGGTGCGCAGGATCGCGTCCTGGTTGGAGTGCTTCGGCCGGAAGCCGAGGACGTCCCTGGCCTTGTCGGTGGAGACGAAGCTGTCGTCGAGGAGCTTGTGCAGCAGGCGTCCGTAGACCGGGGAGAGCCCGGAGCGCTGGAGCAGGCTGAGCGCGGCGAGTGCCGGCCTCGCGGGCATCGAGCGGACCCGCTTGCCGTGCCCGGCGGCGTCCAGGACGGCCTGGAAGTCCTCGCGGATCGTGCCGAACGAGGTGGCGCCCAGGTTGAAGGTGTCGTCGGCGATCCCGGCCGGCGCGTCCATCGCGGTCACGACCGCGTCGACGAGGTCGTCCACGTCGAACATCTGGATGCGGACGTCGCCCCGGCCCAGGACCGGGAAGTTCCGCCCCTCCTCGGCCCACTCGAAGAGCATCGCGAACAGGCCCATCCGGCCCGGCCCGAGGAAGGTCTTGGGCCGCAGGACCGGTACGCACATCTCCCGGCCGCGGAACCGCTCGGCGACCTCCTCGGCCTCCGCCTTGGCGGCGCTGTACGTGTCGACGGGCTCCCGCGGGTACTCCTCCGGCGTGGGCACCACCTTGGGCAGGCCGTACACGGCGGTTGAGGAGATGTGCACGACCCGGGGCACGGCGTTCGCCTCGGCGGCCGTCAGGACCGCCTCGGTGCCGCCGACGATCACCGAGCGGATCATGTCGGCCGGGTAGCTGGGCAGGGCGGCGGCGCAGTGCACCACCACGTCCGCGTCCGCCGTGACCCGCTTCATCGTCACCGCGTCCCGGACGTCCGAGACGGTGTGGGTCAGGTTCTCGTGCTCCGTGCGCGGGGCCCGCAGGTCCACGCAGTGCACCTGGCGGCCGTCGCCGAGCAGCCGGTCGATCAGGGTCGATCCGAGCATGCCGGCGCCGCCGGTCACCACAATGCGCTCTACCACAGCGACGACACCTTCTCCTTGACGAAACGGGTGAGCAGACGGGGCAGACCCTGGGCGAGGGTCTTGTCGAGGCAGTCCAGGAAGAACTCGACCTCGTGCGGCTCGGCGACCAGCGAGGGGGCGACCATCAGCGGGTTGTCGCCGTTGAGCGTGTAGTACGTGTAGATGCCGTGGTCCCGGTAGAGGGCGTTGACCACCGACGAGGTGATGAGCTTGGTGCGGAAGCGCGGGTCCTTCGTCATCGCACCGGGCACCAGCTTCGTCACCAGCTCCAGGATCTTCGGCCCCTTGTGCAGGAAGACCCCGTGGAGCGCGCCGTGGCCGCGGACCTCGGCCACCACGTCCGGGTACTCCTTGGCGATCCGCTCCAGACCGGGGGCGAGGATCCGCTCGATGTCCCGGGCGCGGGCCGGATAGTCGTCCTCGACGGCCACGTTGACGGCCTCGATCGCGGTGACCGCCTCCTCGCCGAAGCCGTAGTAGGTGGTGGACGTCGACTGGAGGAGGGCGTCCGTGAGGTTGTCGTAGGCCTTGCGGAAGACCGGCTCGCGGGCCACGAAGGCGGAGATGGAGGACTTGCCGCCGCCGAAGGACTTCGAGGTGGTGAGGATGTCGGGGACCAGACCCTCGTACCGCATGAAGTGGAAGAGGGTGCCCGTCTTGCCCCAGCCGGTGTAGATCTCGTCGAAGAGCAGCACGATGTTCTCGGCCGTGCACAGCTCCCGCAGCCCGCGCAGGAACTCCTCGGAGCACTCGTTCATCGTCGACGCCGACAGCGGCTCGATGAGGATCGCGTACACGTCCGACTCGCCCTTGCCGGTGCGGTGTCCGGCGACCAGCGCGCGGACCGAGTCCAGGTCCCCGTACCGGAAGATCTCCACGCCGGGGATGCCCGGGAACTGGAACCCGGACTGGTTCTGGCCGGTCAGGCTGCCCGAGCCGAGCAGCTTGCCGTGGAAGGAGATGTCGGCCCGCAGCACCCGGGAGCGCCGGCCGCCGTGGTACTTGTACGCCAGCTTGACCGCGCCCTCGACCGCCTCCGCGCCGGAGTTGGGGAAGAACGACATGTTCAGGTCGCCGGGCAGCAGCTCCGCGAGGTTGTGGCCCAGGGCCGCGACGTACGGCGAGAAGTAGGTCTTGTGGACCTCCATGCTCTTCCGCTCCTGGAAGCGCTGCCGGGCGGCGAGGATCCTGGGGTGGTTGTGGCCGTGGTTCAGGACGCCGACGCCACCGGTGAAGTCGAGCACGCGGCGGCCGTCGCGCTGGGTGATCCAGACGCCCTCGGCGCTCTCGACGAGCTCCTGGCCGAAGCCGAAGGAGGTCATCAGGGAGACCTGGCTCTTGTTGACGTGGTCCTTGTACAGGCCGTGGACCTGCTTCGTCGTCAGCGACTCGCAGTCGTCGACGGAGTACAGCGGGGGCATGATCAGTCCTTCGCGGGGATCGGATGGGCGGGGGGAGCGGAACGGCGGGGGAGGGTCAGGAGGAGGGCGGTGCCTCCGACGAGGACCTCGCTGAGGGTGCAGACCACCCGGCTGGCGACGGCCACGGCGGTCGCCTCCTGCCAGGGCAGTACGGCGGTCAGCGCCAGGAGCAGCAGGGCCTCGCGGGCGCCCCAGCCGTCCGGCAGCACCACGACGAGGCTGGCGGCGGCCGTGGCCAGGGCGAAGCCGCCCACGCAGACCGGCAGGGCGGTCAGCGGCGGGGCGCCGAGCATCACGGCGAGGGCCCACAGGTGCAGTCCGCCGACCGCCCAGGAGGCGGTGGCCGAGGCGAGCGCCCGGCGCATGCCCCGGTCGCTCGCCCGGGTGGCGGGCGCCGGCCGGCGGGCGAGCCGGGCGGCGAACGCCGCCAGGTGGTGCAGCAGTCCGGGCCGTACGGCCCAGGCGACGGTGACCGCGCCCGGCAGGACCAGCCACCAGGCCTCGGCGCCGATCGTCCAGGGAGCGGCGAGCGGACCGACGGCGAGGCCGGTGAGGACCGCCACGATCAGGTTCAGCAGGAAGACGGCGAGCACGACCGGCGCGGACACCCCCGCCGCACCGCCCATCCGCAGCTGGGCGAGGACGCCCCAGACGGCCCCCGGCACGTACTTGCCGAGGTACGAGGTGAAGTAGATCCGGGTCGCGGTCCGGCCCGGCACCCCGGGGCCCAGGTCGGCGAGGAGGGTGCGCCAGGTGGCCATGGACAGCAGGACGGCGAGGGCGTTGGCCACCAGGGCCGCGAGGAGGTACGGGACGGAGTCGGGGCGCAGGACGAGGGCGGCGAGCTCACCGGCCCGGCCGTAGAGGGCGAAGCCGATGCCGGTGACGACGGCGACCGGGAAGAGGACGGGGAGGGCGCGGCGGAGGCGGCCGCGCTTGGCCGGGGGAGCGTCGGTGGCGACGGGATCGGGCTCGGACGTCGGGGCGGAGGCCGGATCGGACGTCGGGTCCGGCTTCGGGTCCGGCTCGGATACGGGGTCGGGGTCGGGGTCGGCTACGGGATCGGGGTCGGCGACGGGATCGGGGTCGGCCTCGGTGTCGGACGGCGCGGCTGCCGGCGCGGTGGTGGTCGCCGTCATGACCCGAGGTGGCTCAGCGGCCACGCGCCGGCAAGGAGCGCCGACCAGAGCAGGGCGTTGGAGACGGTCATCCGGTCGCTGAACAGCGCCCGCGAGGGGTTGCCGCCACCCGAGTCGACCACGATCAGCTGCAGGTAGCGGGCGAGGCCGAAGAGCGCGAACGGGGCCGTGAGCACCGCGACCAGCGGTCCGTGCGGACCGAAGACCGGGCTGCCCTGCACCTGCAGGACGTAACTGACTGCCGTGAGCACCGCGGTGAAGGCGAGCAGCTGGTCGAGGAAGCCGAGGGTGTAGCCGCGCAGCGCGGGCCGGTGCAGCACCCCGCCGACCGCCATCTCGTGGCGCCGCTTGCCCAGGATCAGCAGCAGGCAGAGGGAGAAGACACAGAGGGTGAGCCAGCTCGGCACGGGGTTGCCCGAGGCCAGGCAGCCCTGGGCGAGCCGCAGGACGAAACCGAGGGCGACGATGAAGACGTCGAGCAGCGGGACGTGCTTGAGCCCCTTGGTGTACGCGGCGTTCAGCGCGACGTACGCGGCGACCGGCCACCAGTCGAGGAGCGCGGCCGTCCGGGTGAACACCGTGAGACCGACCGTCGCCGCGAGGAGGACGGCGAGGGCGGCGGCGAAGGAGACGGCGGTCCCGACGCCGATCCGGCCGGCGGCGATCGGCCGGTGCCGCTTCTCCGGGTGGCGGCGGTCCCTGTCCCGGTCGCCGAGGTCGTTGACCAGGTAGATCAGCGAGGACGCGAGGGTGAAGACACCGATCGCGGCGAGGGCGCCGCCGAGGGCGGCACCGTCGAGGTGGGGCGCGCCGAGCAGGCCGAGGGGGACGACGACCAGGTTCTTCGTCCACTGGTGGGGCCGGACGAGGGAGGTGAGGTCGGCGAGCCGACTGGGAGGGCGGGAGGCCGGCGGGCGGGCCGTCGGCGCCTCTCGGCCGGTGAGCGTGGGCGTGGCCATGAACGGACTCCTGGGGGGAGGGGCGTACGGGGAGGGGCGGCGGTCATCCGGTGGAGGTGGGGGCGGAGGCGGAGGTGGGTGCGGAGGCGGCGGCGGAGGCGGAGGTGAGGGAGGGGGACGAAGCGGCGGTGGCGTCGGGGCGGTCCGCCGGGAGGTCCCTTCCTCGGCGGCGCACGCTGGGTCCGAAGTCCGGTTCGGTGAGCCAGCGGACGGTGCCCCGGGCCGCGCCGAGCACGATCGCCTGGTGCAGCACGAAGTGGACGGCGGTGAAGTAGAGGAGGAAGCCGGGACCTCGGGTCCGCAGCGCGAACCCGCTCAGGGCCGGATCGGCGCAGGCGAAGACCAGCGCGCACAGGGCGGGGACGAGCAGGAGCCACGGGGAGAGCAGACCGAGCAGCAGGGTGGGGAGGGTGAGCGCGGCGGCGAGGACGCCGAGCGGCCGGTTGGCGGTGAGGCCGCCCTCCCTCAGCTGCCCGAGCGCCGCGATGAGCAGCTGCGAACGCCGGTACTGCTCCCGGAGCATCGCCCCGAGCCGGTCGACGTCGTCGTGCCGGCCGCGGATCGCCTCCGTCATCACGATCCGGTGGGTGCGGACGAGCCGGCCGCTGTACTCGACGTCCTCCGAGTCCCGGAGGTTCTCGTCGAAGGGCCCGGTGGCCTCGAAGACCTCCTTGCGGATCGCGCCGAGGGCGAAGAACGCGGTGCGGACCTCGCCGACGGCGCGGCGGCGCCAGAAGTGGGCGTGCAGGGCGTGGTAGCGCTCCACGGGCCCGTCGTCGAAGAGCGGCTCGGGGTCGAGCACTCCGTGGACACAGCCGAGACCGGGGTCGTCGCGGAGCAGGTCGGCGGCGTTGGCGAGGGCCTCGGGGTGGAGGGCCGTGTCCGAGTCGAGGAAGAAGAGGATCTCGCCGCGGGCGGCGGCGGCCCCGAGGTTGCGGGCGGCGGACACCCCGCTGTTGTGGGGGTTGGCGATCAGGACGACGTCGAACTCCCGGGCGATGTCCCGGGACCTGTCGGTGCTCGCGTCGTCGACGACGATGACGTCGAGCGGGGCGTGGGTCTGGGCGAAGACCGAGGTCAGACAGGCGTGGAGGGTCTTCTCGTAGTTGTAGTTGGGGATGACGACGGACACGCTGGGACGAGCCCTGGGCATGGGGGTTCCTCGGGAGGGCGGTCGGGGGATTTCGGCGTGCGGGGGGTTTCAGAGCAGCCGGAAGTCCGCGATGCGGTGGTGGGAGAGCTCGGGGGAGTGGCCGAGGAGGCGCCGGCAGAGCAGCAGCGCGTGGCCGACGGCTTCGATCTCGTCGGGGCCCCGGATGTAGAGGGCCAGGCGGATCGTCCGGTCGAGAACCAGCGCCCGTGCGGACTCGAAACGGTCCTGCGGACGGGCGACGCGGTGCAGCGTCTCGACGAGGAGTGCGGCGGACGGGGCCGGTGGGGGGTCGGTGTCCGGGGCGGGGTCGTCGTCCGATGCCCTCATCGAGATGCCGACGAGGTAGATGACGATCAGCCCCAGGAGAAGCCGTTGTCGCTGTCGTTCGTCTGCGCGGTGGCGGTGGCGGTGGCGGTGGCGGTGGCGGTGGCGGTCGCGGCCGGTACGCCGTCGGCGTCGGCGGCGGCGACCGCCGGGGCTCCCGCGGTCGCCGGCTCCGCCGCCAGGACGAGGGTCAGCGCGGCCGCGGCGGGGAGGAGCAGGGCGAGGACGGGGCGGACCTGAACTCGGGCGAAGGTGACGAAACGGGCGCTGCTGAGCATGACGGAACTGCCTTCCTGGCGACGCGGACGAGGTGTGTCGGGGGCGGGTCTCCCGGCGCCGCTCCCGGGCTCTTCCGGGCGGCTCCGACACGTCCAAGACTGGCCCGCCGGGGGTGCCCTGTCACCGGAGAACGGCTGGCGCCAAGTGCGTGGCCGTTAGGAGCCAGCCCGTACGCACGGCCGCCGCGCGCCGCTGATCTGGGCGTTTCCGGGAGGCGTCACGTTCCTGCCAGGCGGAAGGTGCCGGGGGGCCGTCATCTCCCCGGACAGCCACGATTCCCTCGGTGCGACCCGGGACCTCCCTCTCCCCGTACGGCCTCCGGAAACGCCGGACGGCCGCACCCGGTGGGGTGCGGC